>SAAM01000511.1 GCA_009929415.1 Clostridia bacterium
GCATCTCTGCATCTGATTGAGGGAAACAGAATTGATTGTGCCAATGCTGCACTTGAAGGGGCAACAAAGAGCTATTACGCAGCACACGCCTGGAATCCCTATTTCCTTCACGGAACCAAGACTGTAATCTATGAGATACTTGAACAGATGAATTGGCAGGCACCTGACTATTTCTTTGCACCTGTCGGAAGCGGCTCTCAGATTTTAGGTGTATATCTCGGGCTGAAAGAGCTTGCGAGTGCGGGTATCATCAAGCGCATGCCTAAATTGATGGCTGTTCAGAGCGAGAAGTGCTCTCCATTAAAAGATTATGTAAATGGCAAGGAGACCCCAATATCATCCCACAATCCGTCAATAGCAGAGGGAATAGCAATACACAGGCCTGTCAGGCTGAAACAGATTGTTGAGGCCGTAATCAAGACCGGCGGCGATTTCGTCACTGTTAATGATGATACAATAGTTGAGGCTCTGAAGGCTTCTGCGGCCCAGGGTGTATATATCGAACCAACATCTGCATCTGCTGTTGCCGCATTGAAACAATATGCAAACGACCTTCCTGCAGATTCAAAAGTTGTTGTTGCCCTCACCGGAAATGGCTTGAAGGCTTCAGCTAAAATAGACGGATTAATTAGTTAAGAGAGTTGCAGGATTAAAGCCTGCACTCTTTAATAATAAATTTGGCCAACTCTCTTCCTGCCTTGGCAAAAGACTCCTGAACCCTGTAACCGACATCATAGTCTTCACCCCAGAAGTTATTTGCAGAGGCATCCATGATTGTAACCACGGCAACTTCTGTACCGTCAGCTTTGTTGATAAGGCGACATGTCAGGTCAATAGAGGCGCTTTTCCTTGCCACACCGACATTGAATCCAGGTTCAATAAAATCTGCATTGATGACAAATATGTAATTTGCATCTCCATTAAGATTAAAGCCTTTTTCCCCGAGATATTTACCGAAAAGCTCATTAAACTTAGGTTCATATCTGGCAGAACGGTCATTTATCCAGTTCTCATACCAGGTCTCCCCATAGCCTGATTTTTTGTTATTGTACTCACTTACCTTCTTTTTCACATATTCACTCTCTGTCAACTTACCCACTTTCATATTTTCATATGTAAATGAAGTGGCAACTACCTTCTCGCCTTTGAGAACCGCGAGAGACCCTGAACGCACTTTTATACTCTGAGCTCCGGCAGTCAGACAGAGCAATAGAACAGAAAAAGTCACAAACAATTTTTTCATGGCCTTAAATTTTATATGATTATAATATAAAGATAGGTAAATTATCTTCCGGTGAGATCAAGTAATCCGTTGATTATTGTCAATGGGTGTGCTGGATTTCCCGGAATGTATAAATCGACCTTATGATTTTCCAGAAAAGATCTGTCAAGTTGATCCGAATCCTCAAATATACCACCACTTATAGCATCTGTTCCGACTAAAACCACAATCTTTGGTTCAGGAATAGCCTCGTAACATATCTCAAGTGCCTGTGCCATATTTTTGGTTATAGGCCCGGTTATCACAACTCCGTCCGCATGCCTTGGTGATGCAACGAAATCTATCCCGAATCTGCTCATGTCAAACTGGAC
>SAAM01000512.1 GCA_009929415.1 Clostridia bacterium
ATCTAAAAACTTGCTTACCGTGAGACCTAAACGACTGGTTACTGTGCAACCTAATAAAGTTGTTACTGTGTCACCTCAAGAACATCATACCGCTAGCACCCGACCAGCTGCATCTGTTTGAGAGTCCTTCCTTCTCCTCTATCATGGTATGTAGACAGCATCGCAATTTTCGGCATTTTGGGCATTCCAATTTTCCGGATTGGAAAAGACATGGTTTTTGCGCCTTTTGAGAAGAGGTACTTTTTAAACGTAATTGAATTTTCAGGATTAGTGTTTATGCTCCAGCCTTGCTGATGCATTAAATGAGAGAATGTTTTCCCCTCGAAAGTGAGTCATCCAACCTGATTGTAATGTTCCCAGCTCTGAAATCAGAAGGGTATTCGGCAGCAAGGTTGGTTTTTAAATTGTTATTGATGACTAACTTCATAACCATAAGCCTATTATATATCTTCACGACGGATTTTTCCAGACTTGGTATTATTTATAAATATTCTTGCTTTTTAAATGATACTCAGGGTGGATTCCTTTACGCGGGTCTTCTCCAAGATGGATGAAGGAGCCAAGTAATAAATAACTTGTCTGTCGAGATCGCTGATCAATAAGCTTTATTAGGGAAGGGAACAGTATGAAAAACCAGTTTTCCGATATTGAGAAGCGTGTAATTGACCTGCTGCTAGAGTATCATGACAAATTGCAATACAACTGCCTCGACAATATTTGGTTTGATTTTAAAGGGCTGTTTAGCTCTCCAACCAGAATAATTATGCAACACTCGGGAGAGAACAAAACAGAGCTTTATTTCCAAGAGGACATTTTACAAAAACAACCAGATGAATTACGTGTATTGCAATACGATACATACGAAAAGATCCTATCCACAGTGGAGTTGATTGAGAGATTAATATCAGAGAAGTTTATTGCATTTGTCAGGAATTCAGATAAAAAGGAACAGCATAGAGGAATCCAAGGTTATATCAATTTTGCAATTCTTGATGAAGAGATGCAAGCTCGAATTTATAAACTAAGTAATGGCTATTTTATACCTTACAGAAAGTTGTATGTGTTGAAGGAACATAGATATCATACTGATGAAGAAAGAAAAGAAAGTAGAATCCAGAGGTTGAATTTAACGGCCCTAATAATATCGGTAACTGCGGCTGTTACAAGTGTAATTGGTATGTTCATTACGGCTAATGTACTCAAATTCCCGACCTAATTATATCTAGGTCTCCTCGTCTTCCTGTTCGGCATCTTCTTCAGGCTCTATTGGCTTTTCAAGATTCACTATCTTTCCCTTCCAATGATACTCTATCTTTAAGAGGCTGAAGATCAGCCTCTGGGCCTTGGTGGGTACCGTCCACAGGTCCTTGTAGGTGCCGGTGAAGTGGATTCTGGAATAGGTTGCCACCTTGTTCAGCATGTCCTTGAAATCCCAGTACTTCCTGTCCCTTGGCTTGATGGCCGAGACCTTGCCTCTCAGGTCGTTGAGCAGTATGAGGGTGATGAAGTTGACCAGCAGCCTGCCCTTCATGGTTTTCTCACCATGGACGTTGAGCCTGTTGCAGTCCAGAAGGTTCTTCATGTCGTCGAAG
>SAAM01000513.1 GCA_009929415.1 Clostridia bacterium
TCAGTCGGGGAGGGTACCGCCCTTAGAGCCTGGAGAATCTTGCTTCATCAGAAGCATTGACCAGGAAGCCCCCACTTCTTAAGTGGTGGGTAGTTCACTGATAGCGCAATAACGCACTTTGACTCCATGCATGAGCTTGCAGGAGATGCAGTCGAGAAACAGCTGATGGATCAGATAGAGGAGACCTTTGACACAGGCGCAGCTGCTGTCGCCAGGATAGGAAAGACTGAAAAACACATAGGAGACTTCATACTTCTGTTCAGAAAAGGCGAAAAGCTGAAGAATCATGATCTGTTCATGCTGTATCTCTCTCAGCTGGGACAGTTCATCGAAAAAACCCGTCTGGAAAAGTCACTGAGATCAAGCCAGCGAAGATTTTACACCCTTGCAGAGTATGCGCCGATAGGGTTCGTTTCATGCAATCTCAGCGGCGAGGTTACCTATGCAAACAGAAAGCTCCTGGAGATAATGGATTCTCCGTCATATGGGGAAACCAGAAAGATAAATCTGATTGAACTTCCGGGGCTAGTGAAGACAGGTTTTTCAGAAAATCTGAGAAGCTGCATGGACAGGGACCTGCAGATGTCCTTTGACGTATCCTATGAAAGCATATGGGGAAGAAACAGCTGGCTGAGCGTCCATATAACGCCAAGCCGGGAGGGGGATGCAGTAACTGGAGCCAACATACTCATAAACGATATTACGGATAAAAAGAAGACTGAGGACGAGCTGAGAGAAAGAGCTGTAAGGGACTCGCTCACCAGGGCATACAACCGGTATGCGCTTGATACCGTACTCGCTGACAGGCTCAGTGAAGCAGGAGAGAAAGAACTTATCAGCTGCATCGCAGTCCTTGACATAGACGATTTTAAGGATATAAACGATACCCGCGGCCACAAGGCCGGAGACAGCGTCCTGAAATACCTTGCCACAAGAGTAAAGAAGGAACTTAGAGAAAATGACCTCATAATAAGAACGGGCGGAGACGAGTTCGTGATATATCTGCATGACATAAAGGATGAGAAGAACGCAGGAATATTCATGGACAGGATCTTCAGAAAGATAACGGGCGAATATTCAATCGAGGACACCTTTGACGACGAGAAGTATACTCTCGAGATCGGATGCAGCATGGGAGCAGCATTCTATCCGGTAGATGGAGATACTGCGGAAAGGCTCATGGCAAAGGCAGACGAAGCGCTCTACAAAGTAAAGAAATCCGGGAAATGCGGGTACAAACTAGCAGATAAATAAATCGAAGATCCAGTAACTTAAGAGCAGCAAGCTTATCGCCATATTAAGATAAGCTCGCTGTTCTTTACTTTCAGACTGATTTTGAAACAGGCGGCCGTTATCATGATTTACTCATCAAGTACTAATATTTCGTATTTTGCAAAAATTTGGGTTGACTTTTGCGGGAAAACGATAGTATAATAGGTTTATACATAACAGGAAACGTTTCCAGTAACGGTTCCTGCATTTGAATAATTCACGGGAGGGTTAAAAATGAAAAGATTATTGGCACTTTTAGTTACAGCAGTGATGACCATGTCACTTGCAGCATGTGGTGGAACGACAGATTCAGGGGAC
>SAAM01000514.1 GCA_009929415.1 Clostridia bacterium
GAGTTGGTGCAGTTTGAGAGCGTGAAGTCTATTATCCTGTACTTTCCTCCAAACGGAACTGCGGGCTTGGCTATTTTCTGGGTAAGTATTCCCAGCCTGCTTCCCTGGCCTCCTGCGAGTATCATTGCTATCATCTGTTTTTTTCTTATCTGTAGCACTTGTAGTCCCCCTTTATATTATGATATTTTTAAAAATACGGTTGAAAGAGGCGGGATATCAACTTTTATGAAGATCCCGTTTTCGTCTTCTTCTGCCTGCGCGCTCTGTACATGGTTTCCTTCTCCTCCATATGTGACATCGTCGCTTGTGAATATTTCTTTATATATTCCCATTTTGGGAACCTTTATGCTATAATTTGTCCTTTTTACGGGTGCAAAATTGCATATAACGATTATTTCATCTTTATTCGAGTTAAGCCTTGAGAATATTATTATGTTCTGGTCGCTGTCATTGCAGCTTATCCACCTGAAGCCGTCCCAGTCCTCCTCTTCCTCCCAGAACTCTGAGCTTCCGAGGTAGAAGTGGTTGAGGTCTGCCACATATTTCTGCATGCTGGCGTGAGCGCCATATTCAAGCACATTCCAGTCGAGCTCTCTGGAATAGTCCCACTCTGAGAACTGTGCGAATTCTCCGCCCATGAAAAGCAGCTTCTTGCCCGGGTGAGCCATCATATATCCGTAGCAGGTCCTCAGGTTGGCGAATTTGTTGCTGTAGCTGCCCGGCATCTTGTTTATCATAGAGCCCTTCATGTGGACTACCTCGTCATGCGAGAGCGGCAGCAGGAAGTTTTCGGTGTATATATATGTCATCGAGAATGTAAGGGCGCTGTGCCTGTATTTTCTGTACATCGGATCATATTTCATGTATTCGAGGGTGTCATTCATCCACCCCATGTTCCATTTGAAGTTGAAGCCCAGCCCTCCTGTATGCGGCGGCTTCGTGACCATAGGCCAGGATGTGGATTCCTCTGCTATCATGAGCGCTCCCGGGTAATTGGTGAGCACCGACTCGTTGAGGTCCCTGAAGAATTCTACGGCCTCGAGGTTTTCCCTTCCTCCGTGTATGTTCGGCCTCCACTCTCCATTTTCTCTTCCATAGTCAAGATAGAGCATGGATGCCACTGCATCCACCCGAAGGCCATCTATGTGGAATTTATCAAACCAGTACATGGCATTTGAGATAAGAAAGCTCCTGACTTCGTTTCTGCCCCAGTCAAACACCATCGTACCCCATTCCTTCTGCTCATTCTTGAGATGGTCGCTGTACTCATAGCAAGGAGCTCCGTCAAATTTTATGAGACCAAACGAGTCCTTGGGAAAATGCCCCGGCACCCAGTCAAGTATGACGCCTATGCCGTTCTGGTGGAAGAGGTCCACGAGCTTCATGAAGCCCTTCGGGGTTCCGAACCTCGACGTGGGTGCATAGTAGCCTGTAACCTGGTATCCCCACGAGCCGTCAAACGGATGCTCTGCAAGGGGCATGAACTCGACGTGGGTATAGCCCATAGTCTTTACATAGGGTATGAGCTCCTGCGCAAGCTTTGCATAATCAAAGTAGTTGCCGTCATCATATCTCCGCCATGAGCCTGC
>SAAM01000073.1 GCA_009929415.1 Clostridia bacterium
CAGACTGGCGAGAGAAAACCTTATCAGGGAAATCAGACTGGTGAAAGAAAGCCGTATCAGGGAAATCAGACTGGTGAAAGAAAGCCGTATCAGGGAAATCAGACTGGTGAAAGAAAGCCTTATCAGGGAAATCAGAGCGGCGAGAGAAAACCTTACCAGGGAAATCAGACTGGTGAGAGAAAGCCTTACCAGGGAAGCCAGAGCGGATCAGATGACAAGAAGGATTTCAGAAAAGACGGAAAAAGAGATTTCAAAAAGGACACGAAAGAGGATCTTACAAAAGAAGAGCTTCTGATAGAAATCAAAAAAGAAGAGAAAAGAAAAGAACTTAAGATAGAAGAGCTTAAAAAAGCCAAGGATAAGGGAAAAAAGAAGGACAACAAATTTGCATCCGGTGAAATGAAGTATGCAAAGAGAGACCTTACTAAAAAAACTCAGGGCAAGAAAAAGAAGAGAGGCAGACATGAGCAGCCTCCAGTAGAAGAGCAGGAAGTAGTTCAGATTGAAGGAAGCGCAGAAGACGGCATACTTTCAATCGGAGAGACTATAGTGGTCGGAGAATTTGCCAAGGCACTTGGAGTGCAGGCATCAGAAGTAATCATGAAGCTTGTAAAAATAGGTATAATGGCCAGCATAAATCAGGAAATCAAATTTGAGACAGCGGAAAAAGTAGCTCAGGAATATGATATCATACTGATGAAACAGGAAGTAGAAGAAGAGCCTCAGGATCTTGTAGACATAGAGATAGAAGAAGATGCTGAAGAAGATCTTAAGCCAAGAGCTCCAATCGTAGCCGTAATGGGTCACGTTGACCACGGTAAGACAACGCTGCTTGACAGGATAAGACATACAGGAGTCGCAGAAAAAGAAGCCGGTGGAATAACTCAGCATATAGGAGCATCAGAAGTCGTGGTAAACGGACAGAAGATAGTGTTCCTGGACACTCCTGGCCACGAGGCTTTCACAGAGATGAGAGCAAGAGGAGCCAAGGTAACGGACATCGCGATAATAGTAGTAGCGGCAGATGATGGAATAATGCCACAGACAGTAGAAGCGATAAACCACGTAAAGGCTGCGGGAGTACCGCTTATCATAGCGATAAACAAGATAGACAAGCCGACTGCCAACATAGATCAGGTAAGACAGGAGCTGTCAGGCCACGGACTTCTCGTAGAAGCATGGGGTGGAGAGGTGATCGACTGTCCTGTATCTGCAAAATCTGGAGAAGGAATCGAAAATCTCCTTCAGATGGTCCTTCTTGTTTCAGAACTTGAAGAATTCAAGGCAAATCCGGACAGAAATGCCGTAGGCTGGGTAATTGAGTCAAACCTTGACAAGGGAAGAGGAGCAGTTGCGACTGTAGTTGTTCTCAATGGTACCCTCAAGGTTGGAGACGCGGTAGTTGCAGGATCATCACATGGTAAGATCAGAGCGATGATCAACTCAAAAGGAAACCGTACAGGCAAGGTCGGACCTTCGACAGCGGTAGAGATACTTGGGCTTAATGAAGTTCCAAATGCCGGAGATCAGTTCGTGGTAGTTGACAACGAAAAACAGGCAAGGATAATAGCAGAAAAGAGAAGAGACAAGATAAGAGAAGATTACATGAAGGCAACTTCAAAGATCCATCTTGAAGACCTGTTCTCTCAGATGCAGCAGGGATCAGTGAAAGAACTGAATCTTATCGTAAAAGCGGATGTTCAGGGATCTATCGAGGCTCTGAGAGGCTCGCTTGAAAAGATAAGCAACGAAGAAGTTCTTGTAAAGGTAATCCACTCAGGTGTTGGAGCCATAACAGAGTCTGACGTAATGCTGGCATCTGCATCTAACGCCATAATAATAGGATTCAACGTAAGACCTTCGATGGGAGCGACATCTACTGCTGAAAGAGAGCAGGTAGACATGAGAACATACTCGATCATTTATCAGGCTATCGAAGAAATCGAAACTGCTATGAAGGGAATGCTTGATCCAGAGTTCGTAGAAGAAGAACTGGGCAAGGCAGATGTAAGAATGGTATTCAAGGTGCCTGGCGCAGGTATGGCTGCCGGATGTTATGTAACAAAAGGCAAGATAACCAGAGCTTCAAAAGTGAGACTTGTAAGAGACGGAATAGTAATATATGACGGAACCATAAATTCACTCAGAAGATTCAGGGATGAAGTCAAAGAAGTAGCAACAGGGTATGAATGTGGAATAAGTCTGGAAAAATACAGCGACCTTAAAGAAGGCGATATAATCGAGGCATATTTCATGAAAGAAGTTATAAGAAAATAAGAAATCCAGGTGATAATATGTCATACGCAAGAACAAGAAGAATAGGCGAAGAAATAAAGAAGATAATCGGAAAGATGCTCTTTGAAGGGCAGATCAAGGACACCAAGGTAAGTGGTTCCAGATCCCTGATATCGGTTACAGGAGTAGAGGTCGTAAAAGACCTGAGATACGCATATGTTTATATAAGCGTGCTTGGAAACGATCAGGAAAGCGTCATGGAAGGGCTTAAGCGTTCTGCAGGATTTGTAAGAAGAGAAGTAGGAAAGCAGATAGACATAAGGTACATTCCGGAGGTAATCTTCAGGGTTGACGACTCCATCGAAAGAGGAGCGTATATGTCAAAGCTTATAAACGATCTGAACAGGAGTGACGCAAAGGCCAGTGACACTGAAACTGAAACTGACGCCAGCGACACAAATAACATTGATACCGAAGAATAATATCTCAGACCGGCTGCGGCTGCCTATCATCATGGTGGCACGCAGCCGGTTTTTGTTGTAAACATGCATGGATATCTGATATAATCAAGAAAATAAATAAAAAAGCATCAGGAAAGTGAATAATATGAACAATACAGATATTATAGAGAAAATTACTGACAAGATAAGGGGCTCGAAGAATTTCATCGTGACCTCTCATACGAGTCCGGACGGAGACAATATAGGCTCATCCATCGCCATGACTCTCTTTCTGAGAAAACTGGAAAAAAAAGCATGGCATGTTCTGGATGACAGCGTGCCGGAAAACCTTAGATTCCTGCTTGATGAGCCTGGAAGAAGGGCCATGGATGAGAGCGACATGAGAGGCAGATGCCACAGAATATATACAAGCGAAGAGTTTCTTGCGACTGAGACCGGAAGAGCGCTTGCGCAAAGTGGGGATTATGTGCTTATAATCCTTGATACCGCAGATGAATCCAGGATATGCGTATCTTCTGAAATATGGGAGAATGCATCATTTACGATAAATATAGATCACCATGTGTCAAACCGCGGATATGCGGATTTCAACCACATAGAGCCTGAAGCAAGCTCTACCTGTGAGGTCCTGTGCAGCATACTGAGATCGATCGATGAGAAAAAATTCACTCCTCAGATTGCTACAGCTGTGTATACAGGGATATCTACAGATACAGGCAATTTCCTGTATGATTCCGTGGATGCGCATACATTCGAAAATGCCAGCTTTCTTACAAAAATGGGCGCGGACAGAGATACAGTAGCAAACCGCATATATCAGAGCACCAGCTATGATTACCTCAGGCTTACGAAGGAATCCCTCGATACCCTTGAAGTAGACGACTCAGTAGGTATAATGATACTTACTATGGATATGCTTGAAAGAAACAACGTAGACTACAAGGATACAGATTCGCTTGTGAACAATGTCATAAACATAAACGGAGTAAGGGTAGCAATCCTCATAAAGGAAAGAGGCCGGGGAGAGTACAAGATATCCCTGCGCTCAAAGGATGCGACAAACGTATGCGAAATCGCAGCCAGATTTGGAGGCGGAGGCCACAAGCGGGCAGCCGGATGCAGCATGAACGGAGACCTGGATACTGTTGTCAGTCAGATAAAAGAAGCGGCAAAGGAGCAGATATGTATAACGGATTTATAAACGTGCTCAAGCCTACAGGGATGACATCTAATGACGTCGTAGGGAAGTTGAAGTATCTTGCAAGAAAGCACCTTGGAGAAAAGCTCAAGTTCGGACATACAGGGACTCTTGATCCGAATGCGGCAGGGGTCATGATGGTATGCTGCGGCCGTGCAACGAAATTCAGTCAGTATGCAGTCGAAAAAAAGAAGACCTATATAGCGGAGATAACCTTCGGAAAGACTACCGATACAATGGATACCTATGGCCAGGTCACGGAAGAAAGAGAGAGCTCCGTGCTTCTTCCTGAGCGCATAGAAGAGGTGCTTTCGTCCTACAGGGGAGAAACTATGCAGATTCCTCCGAAATACAGCGCAATAAAGATAAACGGGCAGAAGCTTTATGATCTCGCAAGAAAAGGCGCGGACATACCGGAGATAAAGCCTCGAAGGATCGAGATAACAAAGCTTGAAACAATAAGCTATTCACATCCGTGCCTCAAGATAGAGGTTGAATGCTCAGCCGGGACATATATAAGGAGTCTTGCTCAGGATATTGGAGAAGATCTTGGAGAGCTTTCACATCTCAGCCTCCTTATAAGGACTAAGGTGGAAGATTTTGCTATCGAGGACAGCTTCAGCATAGAAGAGATAGAGGAGCTTATTTCTCAGGGACGCTTCAGTGAAGTGCTTACAGGTACCGAGAAAATCCTTTCCAGGTATCCCGAAGCCGTCATAAAAAATAGATCTCAGAAAGCCTACATGAATGGCGTGATCATAACTCAGGAAGGCATGCTTGCACAGATCAAAAAAGATATGCCGGATTCCCGATATAAGGTGTATAATGAGAACGGGGAGTTTCTGGGAATAGGAAATATATGGAAGAACCAGAACTCTGATTATGTTTTGAAATCTGAAACTCAAATATAGATAATAGAAGGATATAATTACATGACATTCCTGGAATATATAGATATGATTGAAATAACAAGAGACACCGTGGTCACCATGGGGAATTTTGACGGGCTCCATCTTGGCCACATGCAGCTCATAAAAAAAGCTGTAAGGATAGGCAAGAGAGAAAACCTCGAAAGCATAGCCTTTACCTACGACATACATCCCCTTAATTTCCTGTATTCTAAATCCGTACACCTGCTTATGAGCAAGGAAGACAAGGACAGCATACTCCATTCAAGAGGTATAGACCGAGTACTTCATGTTCCTTTTGATGAAGAGATAAGAGGAATGTCAAGTGAGGAATTCTGCGACATCATACTCGTAAAGAAGCTCAGGGCAAAACACCTTGTCATGGGAGAGGATGCGAAGTTTGGCAAAGACAAGCAGGACATAAATCATATAAAGGAATACTGTGAAAAAAGAGGAATTGAGGTGCATGTAATCCCGCTTCTTATAATGGACGACAAGAGAGTATCAAGTTCTCACATAAGAAAGCTTGTGGAACGTGGAGATATAGAGAGCGCAAACCGGTATCTTGGAAGGATGTACAGTGTTGAAGGCACAGTCGTACATGGCAAGAAGCTGGGGAGAAAGCTTGGCTACCCGACAGCAAACCTCTATATTGACTCAGAAAAGGCCGTTCCGGCAAGGGGCGTATATGAGACAGAGGTGGAGATAGAGGGAAATGTATTCATAGGAGCGACCAATGTGGGAAACAATCCTACCGTAGGAGACAAGACCCTGAGGGTGGAAACCTATCTTGTGGGATTTGAAGGCGACCTCTATGGAAGGACCATAAAAATAAGGTTCATAAGAAGGCTCAGGAACGAACTCAAATTCGACAGCGTAGAAGAGCTTATAGAACAGATGTCGAAGGATGTAAAAAATATAATCGAAAACAGATCTAAACATATTTACGAATAATTGCTTATGTGATATAATTATAAAGATTGATTTTGCCTGAAACTAGGACTCACGACACTCCGACGTAAGCCTTGGTCCAGGACATGATTGATAATAAAATTCAAAGGAGAAAAAAGAAAATGACTAAAGTAGAAAAAGAACTGATAATCAAGGAATACGCAATTCATGAGGGAGATACTGGTTCTCCAGAAGTACAGATAGCTATTCTTACACACAGAATCAATGAGCTTAACGGTCACCTTGGAGTTCACAAGAAAGACCACCATTCAAGAAGAGGACTTCTAAAAATGGTAGGTAGCAGAAGAAACCTTCAAAAATATCTAAAAGCTAAAGACCTTACAAGATATAATGCACTGATTGCGAAATTAGGACTTAGAAAGTAAAGGCAAAAAAGAGCGGGAAAAGACCGCTCTTTTTCTATAAAACAATTAAACAAAACTTATATATAGTATTAATATTAATGGAGGTATGAATGATACAAAAATTTGAAATGCAATTAGGCGGCAAGAACCTCGAAGTAGAAATAGGTAAAGTCGCAGAGCTTGCGAACGGAGCATGTCTTCTGAGATGCGGAGACACTATGGTTCTGGTTGCCGCAACAAGTTCAAAAAATCCAAGAGAAGGCATAGATTTCTTCCCGCTGAGCGTAGATTTTGAAGAAAAGCTATATTCAGTAGGAAAGATACCAGGCGGGTTCATAAAGAGAGAAGGAAGGCCGTCAGAAAAGGCTGTACTGACTTCGAGACTGATAGACAGACCTATAAGACCGCTTTTTCCAAAGGGTTTCAGAAATGATGTTCAGGTTGTAGCGACAGTGCTTTCAATCGACCCTGATGTAAACCCTGATACGATAGCGATGATAGGATCATCGATAGCACTTTCCATATCTTCAATACCATTCAATGGACCTACAGGATCGGTAGCGGTAGGACTTATAGATGGGGAAATGATAATAAACCCGGATCTTGCGCAACGAGCGATATCTGAAATGTATCTTGTAGTATCGGGTACGAAAGATGCCATAATGATGGTTGAAGCCGATGCTAATGAGATATCTGAAGAAGTCATGCTCAAAGCAATACTTTTTGCCCATGAACAGATCAAGAAAATAGTAGAATTTGTTGAAAGCATAGTTAAGTCAGTTGGAAAAGAAAAAGACGAGTACGCAGTTTTCAAGGCACCTGAGGAAATTGAAGCTGAAGTTACGGCTTATGCAAAGGACAAGATGAAGGCTGCAATCCTTACAAAGGATAAGCTTGAAAGAATGGAAAACATGGACAAGGTTAAGATGGAGACTATGGAGCATTTTGCGCAGGTATATCCGGATAACATGAAGCATGTAGATGAAGTTATATACAAGATTACTAAACAGGGCGTAAGAGAGCTTATACTCGTTGACAGAATAAGACCTGACAACAGGAGAATGGACGAAATCAGACCTATATGGTGTGAGGTTGGCACACTTCCAAGAACTCATGGAAGCGGACTTTTCACAAGAGGCCAGACTCAGGTTCTCAGCATCACAACTCTTGGATCGCTCAGAGACGCTCAGACAATTGACGGACTAGGCGAAGAAGATGAAAAGAGATACATGCATCACTACAACTTCCCTGCGTACAGCGTAGGAGAAGCAAGACCTTCAAGAGGTCCGGGAAGAAGAGAAATAGGACACGGCGCACTTGCAGAGAGAGCTCTTGAGCCTATGATACCTTCAAAGGAAGAATTCCCTTATGCGATAAGAGTAGTATCAGAGGTTCTTTCATCAAACGGATCCACTTCACAGGGAAGCGTATGCGGAAGCACACTTTCGCTTCTTGATGCGGGTGTTCCGCTTAAAGACATGGTTGCCGGAATAGCAATGGGACTTATCAAGGAAGAAGATAAGCTTGCCATACTTTCGGATATCCAGGGAATGGAAGATTTCCTCGGAGACATGGACTTCAAGGTAGCAGGAACTAAAAATGGAATAACTGCAATCCAGATGGACATAAAGATATCAGGTATAGACGAAGAAGTCCTTACAAAAGCGCTTGCTCAGGCAAAGACAGGCAGACTTCACATACTTGGCGAGATGCAGAAGGTTATAACAGAGCCAAGACCGGAAGTTTCAAAATATGCGCCTATGGTAATAAATATGCAGATAAACCCTGACAAGATAAGAGACGTAATAGGCTCAGGCGGAAAAGTAATTAACAAGATAATTGAAGAAACCGGAGTAAAGATAGATATCGAAGACGACGGAAAGATATTCATTCTTGCCGTAGAAAGAGACATGGGTAAAAAAGCGAAAGCCATAATCGAAGGCATAGTTGCAGATCCAATCCCTGGAACAGTATACAAGGGAAAAGTAACGAGACTTATGCAGTTCGGAGCATTCGTTGAAATACTTCCTGGCAAGGAAGGCCTGCTTCACGTATCTCAGATCGACGTAAAGAGAGTCGACAAGGTTGAGGACGTGCTCAAGCCGGGCGATGAAATAGAAGTACTTCTTCAGGAGATAGATTCACAGGGAAGGCTGAACCTTTCAAGAAAGGCGCTTCTTCTTAAAAAAGATAAGTAAAACAGACATGCATTCTGAAGTCGGGCACAAATGGTCCTGATTTCGGAATGTTTTTTTAGAGGGCAGGATATGACGAG
>SAAM01000515.1 GCA_009929415.1 Clostridia bacterium
TGCTTCGTAAATTTGTTTTTGCTTTGTAAGAACCTCACCGACCCTAAGGTCGTAGCCTGGATACTCAAAACATTCTATAATATCAAGTTTATCCAAGGCGGACTGAATCGTATAGTTTTGATAAAGTTCTGCTTCATGCATGTGTTTTTTGAGATAAGACAAATATATGAGCGCGACAAATGCAACGAAGAGTTTTCCGTCAAGGCTCTTCTCAGATGACACCAATAGGCGGCGAAGATTCAATCGATCTTTAATATTACCAAAGGCTTTCTCGATGAGATCTTTGTTTCTGTATAATTCTAGTGCGGTCATAGCATCCATCTTTTCGTTGGATATCAAAGTGAAGTAGCCATAATAGCGCTTTGTCGCCTTCACGGCTTCATCTATCACAGTAACCTGTAAGCCACGAATCGGAGTTTCTTTAATTTGGAAGTACTGCTTGTAGAATCGTTCATGTTTCGCAACACGTTTGCCACTCAGAATCTCCTTCCGCATGGCCATAAGTTTACGATCGAAGTTGGTTTCATCTTCAGCAAACTTATTGATGTTGAAGTAAATGTGTAAATAAACCCGCTTTTTATCTGTGAGTACATCCTTCTTGTAGGGGCGTTCTTGCTTATATTCCCATTCTGAAAGGACAGTCTTGGCATACAATTCATGCTGCTCATTAAAGTTCTCGAAAGAACGGAAGTTGTCATAAACGGTATCGATTGCTTTACGTGCAAAGGAATTACTTGTCTGAATCGCAACAATGAATTTCAAGTGCTCCTTAAGAAGGCCATTGACATTAGCCTCGCTATAAAACCCACGGTCCATGACCAGTTTAACTTTATCGAAGCCGAGAACTGCGAAATCCGCTAGAAGATTTTGAACAGTCCGCACATCCGGAATATTGCCGGCTAGCTTTCGATAATAGAAAGGAAGACCAGATTTTTCACCGAATACGAGTGCCAAGTTAATTTGAGGCAGTCTATCGTCTTCCTTGTTTTTGCCATATTGAGCTTGGCGAAGCGTTTGGGAATAACTGGACACTGAGGTAGTATCATAAGCCCAGTATTCATCTCCGGAGCGACGTTTCTCCTGAAGAGTAAAGAACTTTGTTCTTTCTTCTTCGGAAATATCTGAAAAAAGTTCGCTACTCCGTTGTGAAGAAATATTTTTGTCATAGGGATGCTTATGAAGTGTGCTCCATTTTTCAAAACGAAAAAGCGGGGATTCAGATTCAAGAATCATATAGTAAGCAATAGATTGGATTTGTTTGTAAGTAGCAGGAAAGCATTGCTTAAGATCTTCTGTTAGACCAAGTTTCTTACCAATTTCATCCAGCAGATATGTGGCACCGTAAAACCTGCGGCTAGCCATTTCGATAGGTACCGGTCCTGGTTTCCTTGAATTAGCAGCTTCCTGGTCCTCCTTATGTTTTCTGCCACGACCATCGGTCGGAATGATTTCTCCTGTATTAGGATCACGTTTGCCGATCAGTGTGCGCTTCGCCCGGGGTTGTTTCTTTTCCTTATCCCAATAGGATATGGATTCGTAAACATAGGTAATGCCACTTCGTTTATCAAACTGGTTTATAATAGCCATT
>SAAM01000516.1 GCA_009929415.1 Clostridia bacterium
GATCATAATTCTTCCCGGGTAGAGTTTTACGAGAAGATTTTCGTATCCGACCCACAAAAAAGCAGAAAGGCAGTCATTGTCAAAGAAGAGAGGTTCAGTCAATTATTTCCTCACCCTCTTCATTATCTCCATAAACCAGATCAGAGCGAAATGCAGTGAGGAGCAGCTCTTCATATTTTCCATCAGAGACGAGCCCTCTTTTTAAGACCTGTTCCGCCTGGTCGATATAATTTCCATAAGTCATATACTGTTTTTCTACAGGCAGTGGTTTGTAGAGCTCGGTACTGTATCCTATACTTTCCGCAAGTCGCCTTACACCTTTCGAAATCATCGCATCAGCGGCATCTGCATTCAGCAGCTTATCTTGCCTAAGCCGTATGACAGCAGCCTGATGGCTGACTTGAAAATACTGCTCTAATCTGATCACATCATAAATTGAAAGATCATTGCTGTCATTTTTTGCTTTCAGCATTTCAACCTTTGTTTGAAGTGCCGCAGCCGGCATGAGGAAGTAGGACGCAAACAAGTCTGCCTCTTTCTCGGTTTCCTGACCCACACCGATCTTTTGGGCACAAACAGCTGTCATATTCTTATCGAAATATAAATGGTACAATTCATGGGCTAGTGAAAAACGCTGCCGTCCCACGGTCATCGAAGAATTGATCGATATGACATTATTGCCGGCAGCACCTTTTAGGCAGATCCCGCTTAAATTTTCCCCCATCGGATAATAGACGATAGTCAGTTGTTCGATGTCCTGCGCAAGTGCAAAAATATCAATGGGTGAATTGGCATCTTCGCCCAGTTTCGTTCTAAGTTGAATTGATTTTGTCATAATATCGGAAGTGCAGATCATCTTTGCTCTCCTGCAAGCAAATCAGCCATGAATTCAGAGTTCAGCGCTATGCGATTAATTGCACTGACAGCTTCCATATCCGCTGTTGTAAGTTCGCCTGCCCGCAAAGCAAATTTAAGCGGGTTGATCGGCAAAGTGTCTTCTTCAAAGGCCAACATACTTACCCCGTACAGAGCAGCAAGTTTTTCAAGCATCTCCACCGAAAGGCTGCGTTCGCCATTTTCAGCTTTTGAGATCAGGCTTTGGTCAACACCGAGGAAGCATGCGATATTTGCTTGACTCAATCCACTGTTCTTCCGAAATTCTTTCATCCGTTCAGCGATCATTTTAAATTTACTCATATCACTCACCCTTTCCCTCGTCATTATTATATGCCTCGTTTGTCATAAAAACAATAGTATTTTAGTTAAAGTTTATGACAAGCAGCAGCTGAGTTATAAAGGCAGGCGGAGAGCGCTTCCGCCGGTAGTCGATGGGGGAATCGGCTGCAAATCCCCCGGAGCTAAGGCGCAGCAAATTCAGGATCAAGCACCAAGACGCACTTCCTCCGTAGGTTTATAATATATCGATATGGGGGTGACGGGGATTTTTGAGGAACTGAGAAGGGGTATTGAGGCGGGAGATAGGCTTGATGTTCTGGAGAAGTTCCAGAACCTTATTCTGTTGGGACTGTCTGTCCAGACAGACTTTTTCAAGCATGTCGCTATGTTTGGAGGGACTTCGCTCCGTA
>SAAM01000074.1 GCA_009929415.1 Clostridia bacterium
GAAGCTATTTTCGTGATATCCATCTAGCTTATCTGCATTAGTTGCCGTATCTGCATTTCCAGTTATGTTAATACCCCATGTACCTGACGCTCCTGTACCTGTTTTAGTGGTAAATGTATTAGTGGCTTCTGTCTTTGTAATATAATCTAGACCACCTGTGCTAATTTGTTCTGCTTTTTCTGCATATTCCTTGGCTAACTGTGCTTGCTCAGTGGCAGTGTTTTTATAAGATAATGTATCACTTTTATCTGTTGATACTGCTGAGCGAATTTGACGTGCTTCAGTAACAAATTGTTCAGCTCCTGCATATCTAGTGTCTAATGTTGTTGTTGCATTAGTTACTGCTTTACTCACCTCACTGATAGCATTTGTCTTTGTTCCAGTGATTGCGCTAATAGCTTCATCTTTAGTATCGTTGATAGTTGTGACGCCCTCAGTCTTCACTTGGTTAATCTCACTGAGTGCCTGAGTAGCTTCTTGATGAACACTTTCTGCATTTACTTGTTCTGCTGTAAGTGCTTCTTGCAGTCCTGCTTCAATTGCTCTAACACTAGACAAACTTTGTTTTGCATTATCTGCATTACTCTTAGTTTCATTTTTTAGAGTCTCTACAGTATTCTTATAAGATTCCACTAAGATTTTATCATCTTGTACAGTCTTAGCATACTCCTCAGCTCTGTTCGCTTCATTATAGGCTCTTGTGGCTTCTGATTCAGCTCTATCAGCTTGACCTTGTGCATTAGCTAATAAAGACATAAAACGATTTAAATAGTCCATATGGTCTGCTTCAGCTACATTTTTAGCATTAGCAATAAGTGCTTCCACTTGAGTAATATAGCCATCTTGTAGGTTGCTTAAGTATCTTAGATTTACAGCGTCTTGCGATTCCTGAGGGTCTCCTACGTTATTGATTTGGATTCCCTCAGCGTCCCATTTAGAAGTCACTTCATCTTGCTTTAAGCTTGCTTTACGAATACCATCAAGTGCTTCTTGTGAAAGGTGCAGTAATTGTGTTTGGAATAGGTTTAGAGTATTCGCCCTGAATACGCTACTGTCTTCCCATTGTACTTCTTGTTCAGTACTTGTGGAACGATAAATCTCTAAGTCTACCCCTTGTGTTGGTGGGTTTGTAAGGTTAATTGTCTTTTCATCTACTGTATAGTCTTGTAAATATGTTAGGTCTTGTCCATTCAGCTTGACTTTGACAAAAGTTTTATTTAAGTAGTCAAAACCGAAGCTATATATTGTTTGACTAGAGACAGCTTTATAGACCGCCTTAGTAGTGTAAATGGTTGCCATTTAATTTCCTTTCTTATTCATCATCTTCTTCTTGTTTCATATTTCCTTGTTTTCTACCTGCTCGCTTTCTACCATCGAAGTAGAATTTAAGTAATTCCTCATCAGTGAGTGTGCTTGCTTTACGCCCTTTGAGTTCTTTCTTATTGATTTTAGCTACTGCTTCTACCAGTTCGTTTCGTTTTTCAGGTGCGTTTTTAATCAATCTTCGCACTACTTCTGTCTCATCTTTAGCGAATTGCTCAGCGTGGTCTTTTGATTCCTTGTAGTCAAGCATAGCGAAGTCTTTGTTAGTCTGAGGTTTACGATTACGCTTTCGTTCTTCATTTGCCATATCAGCGAATCCCGCCCATACAGCTTGGAATACTGAATAGCGTTCTAAAGGAATTAATTTATGTAATGTTCTAGCTTGGTCTCCTTGAATCAATTGGTCTTGCTCCAGTTGTCCTAAGATTTCTAGTCCAGTCTTAGTGCCATCGAATAGGTTCATACCCATAGAGAATACTGGAAATTGCTGTAAGCGTTCCTTAGTTTCTCCTAGTAAGTCAAGGTCGTTTCCCCATTCATTACGGTCTACTGTAGTTCTAGTATTAGTACCTTTACCAGTGAGAATTTGATAGGCGTCTAGACCAAACGAAGACGAAGACAAAATAGCACTTCGTGTGATACCCGCAAGCAATAAGTTTTCTGCCGTAAGAGTCTTATCAAGGAAGTTCTGCTTGGCTTTTTCCTTGTCTTCATAAGTGTAATCTGCATAAGCTCTCATTCGAATAGCCCATAGCATACCGCCTGATAATGCTGTAGCCATTGTTTGGATTGTGTCTTCCCGTCTCCAATTCTCCATACCTCTCATAAGGTGACTATTAAGTGCCATTCGGGAGAAGTTTTTGAATTGCATTAAGACAGCAGGAATGAATCCTGTAGCTCTCGTATTGCCACTGCTCCAGTTTGGCTGTAAGATTGCTTCAGTAGATTTCTGATTGAGGAATGCATGGAATTTTGCATAGTTAGTCGGATTGCGTTCTTCCCAGTTCTCCATAGCTCTTATTAAGCTCTTTTCGTCTTCCTTATTACCTAAGTCCTTAATGACTCCCAATAGGTCTGATTTGAAGCTCTGTACATCGTCTATACCTACTCTTTTAAAGGATTCATCACTGAATAGATTCTTACGGAACACGCTACTAAAATCATCTTCAGCCCATGCTAACATATCAGGAATGATGTCCGCCTGAATTGATTGAATGGAATGATTAGTAATTCCTTGTACCTGAGACAATGTACTTGTCAATTTACTAGCAAGGCTTACGCCATCTTCTGCTTGCCCTAGCGTTTGCAAATGCATTCCTGTAGAGTAGTTCTCTAAGTAATTCTGATTGCGAATCCTTGGGTCAAACCATATGGTGTCCGTCATGAATGTTCCTATTTTTTGTTTACGGAATTCCTTAAGCTGTTTTGCACTGACGTGCTTAGAATACTTAATCTTGTGAATGAAGTCATGTAGATAAGGTACGAAGTGTGTTAATGCTCTAGCCCCTACTTGACTTACTGCACCTACGTGTTCTGCTAATGCACTGAGACCAAAGTTTACACCATTCATAGCATATGAAGCGTCTAGAATTAAGTTCTTTAATCTATCGCCAGTTGATACTGTGTCTCTGATTGCGTCTTCAAATATTCTTGCACCAGTCAAATAGTGAATCCCTTGGTGTAAGTCAAGGATTTCCTGCTCGGCTTCTTCAAGACTTATCCACCCTTTCTCCACAGCTTCTGCAAGTTCTGTCTTAACTCGCATATCTAATTGGTCAGCCATCATGCCTATATCATCAATTCCTAAGTGTTGTTTCAAGGCAATAGCTCCACTAGACCTATTCGCTACATAGTGCATATGATTAATAACATTAGTGTCTCTCAGGTCTACATCGAAAGAGAATCCATCATTAATGTTCTTCTCTACAGTCCCCCCTACAGCATTCAATGGTAAATAACCACTAGTATCTACGGGAATTCTTGATTTGTAGTATGCTAATTTCTTGTCCCCTTTAGTGTCAATAAGCTTTCCTAATTCTTCGTCTCCGAATTTCTTGCGGTCAGTCTTAAGAGTATAGTTAGCCAGTTCCTCTGCAAGCCCTCTAATGTCAATGTCTGGGTCAGGTAGTTGGTCTCTAATAATGAATGTCTCAAAGTATTTTCTTAAGTAGTTCCTTAAGGCGTCCTCATTGACAAACTTAGTTCGTATATAGTTCAGCTTATCAGGGTCAGTACGTCGCCATAGCTCCCCCTCATTATTGAATACTGTTTTATCAATAACTCCTGCTCTATGGTTTTTCTTTACGTCCAACTCTCGGAAGTATTTGAGTTCCTTTACAGCTTCCTGAATAGCTTTCGGATAGTGGTCAATAGGTTTTCCATCACGATATTTCTCATGGAATGCGTTAGACAAAAGTGTATTGAAGTCTCGACTGGCTTCACTGAAGTTCAATAAATACTTGCGTATATTAGAGAAATACCAGTCTCTAAAATGTCCATTCATTCTCTCGAGACTAATATTGTAGTCCTGCTTAGCAACTTGCTTAGCGGATTCGATATTGAGACCAATATTGTTACCTCGCTGTCTTGGGTCGCATAAGTACTTATTGGCAAAGTGTCTTAAGGTATTCGATAGGCTATTTGCCATACGCCCGAAGTTATTCCCTAAGTACTTGTTAGTTTCAAGCTCTTTAGCAATTACACCTTTCTTACCTTGTGTCTCCTTTAGGACTTCCTCAGGAGCTGTAACGCCCATCTTACCGAATGCTAATTCCTCACTGAAGAGTTCGTCATGATACTCCACTTCAAGTGCTTCAGGTTTCTCTGAGAATGGAATGTCCTCATCAATAAGGTCATTGACAACTTTTTCAACCTCAATCTCAGGAGTGCGTTCAGGCGGATTGAATATGTGATTATCGTCAGTAATTGCTTCTGCAATGAAGTTCTGTTGATTTCTTGGTAATTCTACACCATTGATTTCAACTTCTTCTGCTTTGATATTGATTGGATTCTCTGCTACTCGTCCCTCTGCAAGCTCCTGTAGCTTCGTATGGAATTGATTGTCTGTCAATCGTCCATCTGCATTGTAGGCTTTATGTGCCATATCATAAATCTTAGTGCCTTTATTAGCCCTTAGGTATTGTGCAAGTTCCTGCTCAGTGGTTGTCCCAGTTTTCTTGTATAGTTCTGTTAGGTCTACTTCAGAACGCTTAGGGGGCTGTACAATGTCAGCTGTTTGCATTAATGCTCGCTCACTATTGGCTTCAATTTTACGTGCTACATTGTCTAGCTCTTTGGTTGTTTTGACGTTGGCTTTATGGTCTCCCATGATGGTGTGTAGATACTTCGTTCCAGCCCCCATAGCACTCCCTAGTAGAAATGCACTTGTGTAGTCAGGTTTATACCCACCATACACCTCAGCCATTCTTTGGTCAGTCATATTGACTAGCCCATTGGTTACGCCTATTTCAGCTAATTGGACTGCCTTTTTAGCTCCAATTTCAGCCAATACTTTGCTCCCCAGTCGCGTAGACAACTTAGCAAGGATTGCTTCTTGACCGACTACTGGTACTAAGTTTAGAGGGTCTAGAAGCATACCCATGAGACCACCAATGGACTTCAATCCCCAACCTGCTTGGTCTACATTTTTTTGTCTAGCAATGTCTTCTTGTTTCATCTTAATGAGTTTCGCAAGGTGTGCCTGAGATTTTGCAGTACTCATAAGGAAGTGTTGTGTCTCAAGGTCTCCCTTGAATGTCGTTTTAATTGCTTCTAAGTCAGCTTCATTAGGTTTCCAATTGTTAAATACTATACCATTACTGGCAGGGTCTCCTACATTTACTGCATTTCGTATCAGTGCAACTGTACCGTTGTTATACCATTCATTAAAGAAAGAATCTTTTGTCTCTCCCCACCAGCTCTTAGGTCTATATACTCCATGCTCATTGTCGTCATTGTACTCAAATATGTTATTCATTTTTACTTGACTGGCATTAGCCATAGACCAAACACCTGAAGTCATTAATGGTTGTCCGCCTAGCTCTGCATAGTTCTCCATGACCTTTTCGTAATGGTTTCTTGTCTCGCTCCAATCTTCGGCAATGGCTCTATCCATATTTCCCTCACCTGCATTATATGCTGAAAGAATTCGTCTATAGTCATTGCCATATTTATCAAAAAGAGGTTTTAAATACAAGACCATTCCATGGATTGCCTGTCGAGGGTCATAAGGGTCAATACCTAACTCCCTTGCTGTGTCAGGCATAAATTGACCTAGACCAATAGCCCCTACTGGAGATATGATATTAGGGTCTCCACCACTTTCATGCATGGATAACGCCTTGAGGAATTTAGGGTCAATCCCCCCTGCATTCCCCTCTTGTTCAAAAATATCATCATAAATGTTTGTCATTCAGTATTCCTTTCTATACATGACAGTTGTATTGCTACCATGAGCCGTTGTCTCGGTTTCCCATAGTCCACTTAGGTAGTGATGTTGACTGTGTTCGTCTTGCTTTTCGTTCTTCTGCTGTAGTATCTTGTAGGTATGTGTAAGCTCGCCAACCTAAGTCCTGAATAGAGTAAGCGTCTCCACCCGCTACTTCACCCATCTTACGAATATATACATATCCATTTACATCATCATAGCTCATGGTAGCTCCCGCCCCATGTTGCTCTAATAGGTCTCCAAATACTAGATTTAAGCCCTCACAAGCATAACTTTCACTGCTTACATTTACAGCACCTATAATACTTCTTGGTAGGTTTACACCATTGAATCTTACATAGGAGTGCATGATGTTTGCTGTAGCTTTATCCTTAGCTTGCTGTGCAGTAAACTGTCCAGTAGCCCTTAAGATATACGCTTGCTCATCAATTACAGTAGTCAGTTCGCCATCTCGAATAGGGTCTATAGTGAAGTTACTCCATTCTCCACTCGATACGTCAAGCATACCGACTTGCCCGAAGTTTACATCATTGACTTCTGTCTCCACGACTTTAGCAGTAGTTGGGTCTCTTAAGACCTGCATACCTTTCCCGAATATTTGAATACCTTTGGTACTTCCCATTGTGTCCATAAGGCTTCCTAGCGCCTGAATCTTACCAACATATTCCTTAGGCAATAATTGGTTGACTAAGTGTGGGCTAGCTTTATATACATTGACTGTATATTGTACTGTCTGTGGGAGTTCGGTAGTACTCTCTGTCATACCATCTAAGCCAATTCCTAATTGGTCTCCCATCTGCTTCTTCATGTATCCGCCAACGTAGCTGTTACTCAATACATATTCTATGCCTTTGTAGTTACCACTAGCAAGCTGTGAGACAAGTAATTGATTTATTGAAGACAAAAAGCTATTTGGGTCTCCGCCCATGGCTTTTACGTCAGAATCACTCATTGGTAAATTCATACCATTAACAGTAGCGTCTCCTCGAATCAGTGCGTTGTATACAGCATTTGCCATAAGCATTCCACTATTGACAGCTCCACTTTGTTTCTGTTGACGCTCAAGGTCTCTCAATCGCTGTTCCTCTTTACGTTTGATTTCAGCAATTTTTCGTTCTTTTTGGTCAATAAACATTCGATAATCTTCAGGGCTTTCCTTTAGAAGTTTCTCAAAGAATTGATTAGTACCTGCTTCAGTGTCTATCTTACTGAGTTCTGTATTATAGGTATTGTAGCGTTCGTTTTGAATCTTAGTAGCTGTAACATTAGCAAGGTCTTTGTATGCTGACAAGTCAATCATTTCTCCAATTTTCTTCCCGTCAAAATACTCAATGTCAGCCATAGTGTCAATTGCTTTTGTCTGTCCTGTTTTAGCTACTGCTTCAACTGCCCCTTGTAATAACTTGTATTCCAAATCACTATCACTGCCCGCAGTTGCTCTTAGTTCTGCTACGAGACTCCCTATACCAGTCTTCAGGTCTTCCTCTGAAGCGTTCATGTTGTCTCTACTCCACGCTCCAAATTTAGATAGCATTCCATTAACACGCTCCAGTTTTAAGCGTTCTTCTGTCGTCTGACGGAATTCCTGATGAACACTCAGTTTAGTGCTACTGCGTGTCTCTGCAAGCCCATTATTGAACGCCCATTGGTTATCAATGGCTTCATCTGCCATGTACTCACCGAGCTTAGCTTCATAGAATTCATCAAAGTTTTTAAACTCCTCGGCTAGTGTAGGGTTAGTCCTACGCCCCTCTTTATAGATTTCCCAGTCTGTCTCAATGTTCTTGGCTACCTCTGAGCCTTTTAAACGGTCAATGATAGCGACTGCATAATCATTATCTTGAAGCTCAAACTTACCGCTTGCTGACAATAGTTGTCTTGTGGTAAGTTGGTGCTTCTGCTCCTCGGTCATATTGAGGAATACCTGCGGGGCTGTCTCTTTAGCAAGTGTGTAAGCCCGTTCTTCTTCATCATTAGAGAATCGTTGCCATGCAATTCCTAATTGAGACAAACCAGTTTCCAATAGGTCTCCAGTGTTATTGAAGCGTTTCATTGGGCTTCCTACTTGTTGTATCCCTCGTAATTGACTTTGATATACGTTTGGTGAGTTAGGCATGAATTGTTGTGCTGTACCAAACGCTCCACTAATTGCATTTTCTCTTAGTTTTTCACTCATATAGTATTACTCCATCGTAAATTTGTAGTAAACACTGATGGTCTAGCATAGTTCAATGACAACGGGTCATTACTTGTGCCTTGTAATACGCCAAACCTGTAAGTATTATCAGTGAACCCTTTAAAGGTATTTCCGCTGAATAACTCTCTAGAAGTATAAGAGACTGATGGTGTATTGTTCACTTCTGATGGTTTAATGTAGTTAGTTCCTACGCGTGTGTCCTTAGTATTCTGAATATTTTTATAACCATTGTAGTCTTCAAGAATCTTACCAGTATTATTAAAGATACCCCCAATGATGTTAGGCACTCTAGGTGTCTCTAAGTTGTCTAAATAGGATTTAGTAGACAAATAAGACTGCTCCTTGTTAAGGTCAATTTCATTGGATTTCCTTTGATAGTTCTGCTTAGTCTGAGTCATTG
>SAAM01000517.1 GCA_009929415.1 Clostridia bacterium
ACAGGCTGTATCCTGTTCTTGAAATAATTTTCTACATGCTTCCTTTCATTCTTGTCAAGTTCATCAAATTTGAGGTCGTAGATTCCATATTCTCTAAGCTGGCTTGTTATTTCGCTGTATACAGAGTCTCTCTCTCTGATGAGCTTTCTCGTCTTTTCAAATATGAGCTCCAGCTGTTCTCCCGGGGTGAGGCCGGACTTGTCGTTTCTTATCTCCACCTTGATCTTGTTTAGATCGTTGAGCCTGCCTACCCTTATCATGTAGAACTCGTCCAGATTAGTCATGAATATAGATACGAATTTGAGCCTTTCAAGAAGAGGAACAGCTTTGTCATCAGCCTCTTCAAGAACTCTCTTGTTGAATTTAAGCCAGGAAAGCTCTCTGTCCTGAGTATAAATCTTGTTATGTGGCTTTCCTGCCGTCTCTTTTTCCATCAGATTCTCCCCTTCGCCTTACCTTTCGAGTACGTTTTTGTAAAGATAGCCTTCCCTTGCGCCATAACTGCTTACATATATCTGCTCTGCCTCAAAATGCTTTATAATGGCGCTCAGTATTATCATGCCCGGGAGTATCGTATGGATCCTTTCAGGAACTACCCTCAGTATCCTGTCTATAGTCTCTTTTTCTTCACCTTCCAGGACTTTCATGACCTTCTTTACGTCGCTGGCGTCCACTTCTCTGTCAGCATTTTCCCTTCCGGTAATTTCGATGCCGAGCTTTCTTGCCGCTCTTAGAGTTCCCCCTACTCCACACATTTTCTGCTGTTTTTCGCTGCATTCAATGTTCAGTTTCTCAATTTCTTTCTTTACGTCTTTTGTGATAGCTCTTTTTTCCTCTTTGGAAGGAAGCAGTCTCTTTACGTGTTTCTTGTACATATTGAGCGATCCCACGGGTATACTGTGAGCACATTCTATGTTTCCGTCTTTGAAAAGCACTATTTCCGTAGAACCTCCGCCAATGTCCACCAGCATTCCCCTGTCAATATTCACGACCTTGGTAGCTCCTATGAAATCAAGTACAGCTTCTTCTTCTCCGCTTATTATGTCTACTTCAAATCCAGTTTCTGATTTTATCCTGTCAAGCACTTCCCTGGCATTTCCTATGTTTCTCAGTGAGGCAGTCGCAAAAGGATAAATATTTTCTATTGCAAGGTTGCCAAGCACCTTTCTGTATATCTTCAGCGCATCACAAGCTTTTCTGATGCCTTTTTCACTGAGGTCGCCATCTTCCACATATCCGGCCAGCCCCGCCATAACCTTGTCCTTGAACTGAATATATACCTGTCCATCTTCTTCATCGTGCCTGTAGACAGTGAGCCTTATGCTGTTTGAGCCAATATCTATTATTGCATATTTCATGTTGCACCTCTTGTCTGTTTGACAAATAAGAAAATTAGTTTCCTACTTAATTTAATATTATACCCAATTATTTAATTTTTATATAGCATTTTAGAAATTTTTTTGAATATTTTCAATTTTGTCTTTTCTGCAAACAAAAAAGCATCTGATCGAATCAGATACTTTCTGTTATCTACCTTACGGCATTTATTCTATTTATTGCCTTTTTAAGTCTGTATTCAGC
>SAAM01000518.1 GCA_009929415.1 Clostridia bacterium
AAAATCATCGAACATTGGCAATCGATTTCACTTGATAAAGTACGATATTTTTGGTAATATTAGAAGGGAATATTTTCAGAAGGAGCATTTATATGAATATTAATGAAATACTCAGCAAAGTGGATCATACTTTGCTTGCGCAGACATCTACATGGGAACAGATAAAGCAGACCTGTGATGATGCAGTAAAATACAAGGCAGCAAGTGCATGCATACCTCCGTCTTTCGTAAAGAGAGCAAAAGAGCATGTCGGAGAAAATCTGGCAATATGTACAGTCATAGGTTTTCCAAACGGATATATGACGACGCCTGTAAAGGTGTTCGAGACAAAGGCGGCGCTTGAGGACGGCGCTGATGAGATCGATATGGTAATAAACATAGGAGACCTCAAGGATGGCAATCATGAAGCTGTACTCAGCGAGATAAGTCAGATAAAAGCAGCCTGCGGGGAGAAGATACTAAAGGTCATAATCGAGACATGCCTTCTTACCGAAGAGGAAATGATCGTGATGTGCGATCTTGTAACGAGAGCAAAGGCTGACTATATAAAGACATCCACGGGATTCAGCACCTCTGGTGCAAAGAGAGAGGATATAATCCTTTTCAGGAAGCACCTTGGGGAAAATGTTAAGATAAAAGCTGCAGGGGGAATAAGCAGCCTTGAAGATGCCGAGGAGTTCATAGCTCTTGGAGCAGACAGGCTTGGAACCAGCAGGATAATAAAGATCGTCAAAAATGAAGAAGCTCCAAAAGGGACATATTAAGATGCAAATGTCCGAAATAATAACAATATAAAATATTTAGAAATCATGAGGTGAAATTATGAGCAACATACCAACTCCACATATTACTGCAAAGCAGGGCGATTTTGCTGAAACGGTCCTGATGCCGGGCGATCCGCTGAGAGCGAAATTCATAGCGGAGACATTTCTTGAAAATGCCGAGCTTGTAAACAATGTAAGAGGGATACACGGATACACAGGATATTACAATGGAAAGAGAGTTTCCGTAATGGCGAGCGGAATGGGAATGCCTTCAATCGGAATATATTCCTATGAGCTCTACAATTTTTATGATGTAAAGAACATAATAAGGATAGGCTCTGCCGGGGCTATACATCCGGACCTTAAGATAATGGATATCGCCATAGGAATGGGAGCATGTACAAATTCAAACTATGTGTCACAGTATGGCCTTCCGGGAAATCTGGCACCTATAGCAAGCTTTGAGCTCCTCAGAAAAGCTGTGGACACTGCAGAAGACATGGGTCTGAGCTTCAAGGTTGGAAATCTCTATTCTTCGGATACATTCTATGACGACATGAGCAGGCTTGGAGAATGGCAGAGAATGGGCGTACTTGCCGTAGAGATGGAAGCGGCTGCGCTTTACATGAATGCCATGAGAGCAGGCAAGAATGCGCTTGCGATATGCACGATCTCTGACTGTCCGTTTACAGGAGAGGCAAGCTCGGCAGAAGAAAGACAGAACTCATTCACGCAGATGATGAAGCTTGCGCTTGAAATAGCATAGAAGCAGGTCATTTAAATTAAGGAGATAGCCATGATAGATTATGAAAAGCT
>SAAM01000519.1 GCA_009929415.1 Clostridia bacterium
TCAAGATCCTCAAGTATCTTCACATGGCTCATCGCACTCTGCACCATGGCATCTGCGCCTTTTCCATACAGGTGCACTATCTCCTTTTCAAGGGAGCCTCCGTTTACGCCTATCCTTATCTTTATGTTTCTTTCCTTTGCCTTCTGTATTACTTCCCTTACCTTTTCATGTCCGCCTATGTTCCCTGGATTTATCCTCAGTCCATCCACTCCGTTTTCAATGGATTTAAGGGCCAGCCTGTGGTCAAAATGGATGTCAGCCACGAGCGGTATGTTTATCTTCTTTACTATGCTTTTTATGGCTTCGGCAGACTCAAGGTCCGGAACAGACGCCCTTACTATCTCGCAGCCTGCGTCTTCAAGCCTCTTTATCTGGGCAACGGTTGCCTCTACATCTGATGTAACCGTATTTGTCATGGACTGTATGCTTATCTTATGGCCGCTTCCTATCTTTACGTCTCCTATAGTCACGGTTCTTGTTATTCTTCTGTTTATCATATTTTACTCCAGTTTTTCTCTATCCTATAAGCCTTGTTATATCCTTGAATGTAACAAAGATCGTAAACGCCATAAGAACTGCAAAGCCTACCATCGTAAGCTTCATCTCTATATCCTTGTTCATAGGCTTTCCACTGAGAGCCTCAAATCCGTAGATGAGTATCTTGCTTCCATCAAGCCCTGGTATCGGAAGGAGGTTCAGTATTCCCAGATTGAGGCTGAGAACTGACGTAAGATAAAGCAGGTTTATCCATCCGGTGGAGGCGACGTCATCGACTATAGCCACTATCCCTACAGGTCCTGAAAAACTGCTTATGTCCGCTTTTCCGGTGAAGAGCTTCTTCACTATGTCCAGCATCATCGTGCTCATATTCAGAGTCGCCTTTGTGCCCGATACTACCGACTGCCCCAGATTTTTCTCAAAAGCCGGCGTTATTCCTATCATCATCCTTCCCTCACTAAGGGTCGGTGTTATTTCTATTGTCTGAGCCTGCTGTCCTTCTCTCTGGACGATCACGCTTATCGTATCATCCGAGTTGGCGTCTATGGCCTTTACCACATCCTCCCAAGAGCTGGTCGGTGCGCCCTCAACCTCAAGGATCTCGTCTCCTGCGCGCAGTCCGGCTGCCGCTGCAGGCATGTCTGCTGCCACGCTGCCTATCTTATTGACCGGAACTCCGGAAAGGAATACTACAAGTATCATTATCATGAGCGCAGCCACCATGTTTACTAGAGGCCCCATCATTATTATCTTTATCCTGTCCCAAGGGCTCTGATTCATGAAGTTGTCGCTTTCCTCAAACATGGAGTCATCTTCGTCTCCGAATCTTACATATGCTCCAAAGGGAAGCGCTCTCAGAGTATATTCTGTGTCATTGTGTTTTTTTCCGAATATCTTTGGTCCCATGCCGAGTGAAAGCTCATATGCTCTCACCTTCAGAAACTTCGCGGTGAGAAAATGTCCAAGCTCATGTATGAGCACGAGGAATGTAAATATGAGTATTGCTAATATTATATTCATTGATTCTCCTTAATTTAAATCCTGAAAGGCTCTACAGATTCTGAATATATGTTAT
>SAAM01000520.1 GCA_009929415.1 Clostridia bacterium
GTATAGGTTTATAGTACATCCATTATACGAGATATTCGAGCTTATGTCTATATATTATATGTAATTATTAATTAATCTCCAAATTTTTCCTTTGCTTTTAATCCAAAATTCTAGGGCCTAGCAGTATGCGAACTTTGAGTAATAATGGATTACTCTCGATTTCATCTTAACGGTGTTGGCGTCGGGCGGAAACAACCACAAATAGCCGGATGAAAACAACCAATACAAGACAGTAGAAAATAACCAAAACAGAAATGGGACATGAGGCCCTATACTGGTGGATAGCCAAATCTGCCAAGTAAAGGAGAACACATGTCCCAAGATATTACACAGGACATACTATCACAAGCAGTAAAAGATGTTATAGCCAAGTTCGGCAAGATGAACCTTGCCGAGCTGGAACGGATGCTACATCTTTCACGTCAACAGTTGAGGCATCTGCAGAAGAATGACTTCAAGCTCATGCCAAACGGGAATACCGGGAAGTCGAAAACAACGAAAATTTCGCCCTTCTCGGAATTCATCAATACTGAATACCTTGCCAGAGGGATCAAGAATTCGTCTGTTATCTTTGATGCACTACGAAGGCAAGGCTACAAAGGCAGCCAAACTTCGGTGAAGGCTTACATCAGTAAGCATCTTGACCTGGTGCCTGCCCGCAGGAGTCTTGCAGCAAACACGCCAAACCGTGGTCGACGATATGTCACTGATCCTGGAGAGATGTTCCAGATGGACTGGGGTTTTGTAAATGTTTGCGATAATTACGGCAACATCTGGCAGTGTGCATGCTTTGCAATGGTATGCCATCACTGCGGCCTCAGGTACGTGGAGTTCTTTCCGTCAGCTAGGCAGGAGAACCTCCTCATCGGCATGATACATGCCTTCATGGTGATGGGAGTCCCAAAGACAGTACTTACTGACAACATGAAAAGTGTTGTGAACAAGAGACTTGGCGATGGGACTCCTGTCTGGAACAAGGAATACGAGGCATTCCAGACCTTGATCGGATTCAAGACCAAGCTGTGCAAGGTTGCTCATCCCTTCACCAAGGGTGCTGTTGAGCGGCTGATACTCTATGTGAAGCAGAACTTCATAGTCGGAAAGGCCTTCACCAACATAACCGATCTCAACAACGAAGCCAGAACTTGGTGTTACGAGAAGAACAACGTCATTACCAGAGGCAGGGATGTCGTACCGATGGAAGAGCACTATAAGCACGAAGCCTTTTCCATCCTTCCTGAAATCGCTCGTCTAATCCCGTATCTTGCTCCCATGAGGACAATTTCTTATGACGGATACGTGAATTACGAGAACAGGACCTACGGTGTGCCCCTCTGCTATTCTGGCAAATTCGTGAGGGTCCAGAGAACGGGTGATGTGCTCAAGATTCTTACTCCTGACACACACGATGAACTCTATAGGCATCACGTGAACTGGTCAAAAAAACCGAACAACTGCATCGGACAATGGTCACTTGAACCGGAGGAACAGCCGACACAAAAAGTCACCTCGACATTGGCATTTGTCCCTCCAAGGGATACCAGTAGGAGGTTTGATAGGTTCTCTATCCT
>SAAM01000075.1 GCA_009929415.1 Clostridia bacterium
TGCCGGTGAAGCATCCGGAGATCTTCACGGCTCAAACCTGATGAAGGCTCTCCTGGAAGAGGATCCCGGTGCAGATATCCGGTTCTGGGGCGGCGATCTTATGTCCTCCGTAGGGGGGACTCTGGTGAAGCACTATAAGGACACGGCAGTGATGGGTATAGTTGAGGTGATTTCAAAACTGGGGCAAATTGCCAAAAACCTCGATTTTTGCAAGAAAGATATTCTGGATTACAAACCTGATGTGGTAATTCTTATAGATTACCCCGGTTTCAATTTTAAAATTGCAAAATTTGCCCGTAAATATTCAATAAAGGTCTTCTACTACATTCCGCCGACTGTTTGGGCCTGGAAGGAGTGGCGTATCAAGAGTCTCAGAAAATATGTCGACAGACTCTTCATCATATTTCCGTTCGAGGTAGATTTCTACAAAAACAGAGGGATGAAAGCCTTCTATTTCGGCAACCCTCTTTCAGAAAGCATAGCCAATCATGAATGCATGAAAGAGAGCGATGAGTCATTCCGCAAAAGATGCAATCTTGATGAGAGGCAGATAATTGCACTTCTTGCGGGAAGCAGGAATAACGAGATAAAGGTTCTCCTGCCCCTGTTCGTCCGGCTTCAGGAGCGATTTCCAGAATATCAGCTTGTAATAGCAGGAGTAAGTTCGATTGACCGAGAGGCATACGAAAAACATATCTCAGGAACAACCCTAAGGCTGCTCTTTGGAGAGACCTATCCCCTGCTGCGACATGCTAAAGCGACGGCACTTTGTTCAGGGACGGCAAGCCTTGAGGCTGCCTTAATCGGAACACCGCAGGTTGTCTGTTATAAAGCAAATGCGTTAACGGCTGCTATTGTCAGAATTCTTATAAAGGTCAAATTTGTAAGTCTTACAAACCTGATTTTTAACCAAGAGGTTGTCAAGGAGCTTCTGCAGAGTGATTGCACTGTGGAGAACATTTCAAGGGAGCTTGAACGGATTCTCTCTGACAAGGAACAGGGACGGATCAAAAAGAGGTATGACAAACTCAGGAAATTGCTCGGGGAGGCACACGCCTCGAGGGATATCGCAAGAGCAATGGTTGAAGAGCTGCAGACAATAATGGATGAGACCCGCTTTTTCAGATATTACTCCTCTCCTATGGGGTTATTTAAATTGATAGCCGACTCGGAGGCTCTTGTTGAAATTCGATATCTCAAAGAGGAGGATGAGCAGGCATTAAACTCAAAAGTGGCAGTAAAAAGCAACACCATTTTGGATGAAACCGCACGTCAGCTCGATGAGTACTTTTCAGAAAAAAGGAAAGAATTTGACTTGCCAATCAAGCTTTCAGGTACAGCGTTTCAGAAGAGAGTCTGGAGCGAGCTCTCAATGATACCTTATGGCAAGGTGAAGACATATGGTGAAATCGCGACTATTGTTGAGACAAAAGATGCCAGCAGAGCTGTAGGAAATGCGTGTAGAATGAATCCGCTGCCGATAGTAATTCCTTGTCACAGAGTGATAGGTGCAAACAATAAACTAACAGGGTTTAATATGGGTGTTGACAAAAAAAGTTTTCTGCTTGGTCTGGAAAAGGTTTTTGACAATTCCGACATCAATCTATTCAACGCAAACATTAATCAGGATATATGATATGAAGATAAAAGCTTACAAGTATCAGGGTGCCGGGAATGACTTTGTCATTATTGACAACAGAGAAGACGAGGTTTCGCTCTCTCCGGAAAATATACGTCAGATGTGCCACCGCAGGTTTGGCGTAGGTGCAGACGGACTCATGCTTCTTGCAAAGAGTGAGAAATATGATTTCTCAATGAAGTTTTTCAATGCAGACGGAAGCGAGGGCTCTATGTGCGGCAACGGAGGAAGGTGCCTTGTAGCGTTTGCATATCACCGGGGTATAAAGAGTTATCACTTCGAAGCCATTGACGGTGAACATCATGCCACAGTGCTTGTAGGTACTCCTGTTAAATGTATCGTTGAACTGGAGATGATAGATGTGAATGAGGTAAGGGAGTACTCTCCAAAATCATTTTTCCTCAATACAGGCTCTCCTCATCTTGTCAATTTTGTGGAAAAACTGAAGGATTACGATGTTTTGGAACAAGGAAAGTTCTGGAGGCATCATCCTGGTTTTCCGGGAGGGACAAATGTGAACTTCGTTCAGGGGAACTGGGGCCGGAGCGCCATACCTGATGGCGTGGACCTGTATGTAAGGACATTTGAGCGTGGAGTTGAGGATGAGACCTATGCATGCGGTACCGGAGTGACAGCCTCTGCAATTGCATACCATAAACTTTTCCAGAGAAACCTCTATCCGTATGGTACTGTATCAACAAGAATACAGACTGTAGGTGATATTCTTGATGTCAAATTTGACTACAACGGGGCAGACAGCTACACAAATATAAAGCTGAAAGGACCCGCTACTTACGTTTTTTCCTGCGAAGTTGAGATATAGAATATGAATACAGCGATTTTTCCCGGCTCTTTTGATCCCTTCACACTGGGGCACATGGACATACTGAAATCAGCATTAAAGCTATTTGACAAGGTAGTTATTGCCGTCGGTTACAATATGCAGAAAAAGGGGCTTTTCGAAGTTGATGAGAGAATCTCAATAATAAAGGAGTCTCTCAAAGGGATGGATGATGTCGAGGTTGTATCCTATACCGGACTTACAGTTACATTCTGCCGCCAACTCGGCATAAAGTTCATCATTCGCGGCCTAAGAACCACAACCGACTTTGAAATGGAGAGAGTCGTCGCTCAGGCCAATTCGAGAATGGCCCCCGAGATCCTCACAGTATTCATTCCGTCCGGTCATGAATTCTCATTCATATCATCAACAGTCGTGAGGGATGTTTTGATAAATGGCGGAGATGCCTCACTCCTTCTGCCGGAAGGGGTGGATATCTCAAGATATATAAAAGGTAAATGATCCGAAAAAAACTCTTAATACTGTTCCTTTTCATAGGAGTATCGCTCTCTGCATACTCTCAGCAGAGAGAGAAACTGGAGAAATATATCGAGGAGTATCTCTCTATGACTCCTCCGGTGACAGACTCTCTTATCACTGCTTGTGACTATCTGATTGGCTTCAGTGAGGATACACTTATTAAAACCCATATAGCCGGTTATCTTTTTGACAGATTTTACTCTTCAAAGGTTATGGGCATGAAAAGTGTTGCCATTCATATTGCCAAGAACTATTTTATAAACAAAAAGTTAGAATGGAAGGGAGATGACGGGATGTTGCTCCTGAGACTCTTTGTAGAGTTCAACGAACACTCTCTAATCGGAATGGATGCTCCGGAGCTGAATCTGGAGGACACCTCCGGCAATAGACACTCTTTAAGGGGTCAAAATTCTAAGTACACTGTTGTCTATTTCTTTGACACAGACTGCAGCCTATGCAAGAAAGAGCTTCCCGGTCTGAAGGAGACAATAAAAAAATATGAGGGAGAAGATGTCGGAGTATATGCTGTCTACACACAATCAGATGTTAACCGGCTAAAACAATTCATACAACAGGAGTTTCCGGGTAAAAACGACAATTGGACATTCACAATAGACCCCGATTTTTCAAGCGGCTTTCACAAATTATACAATGTTCTGAAGACTCCCCAGATTTTTCTGCTTGACAACAATAAAAAGATAATCGGGAGGAATCTTGACCACAATACCCTAAGTCAGCTACTGGAGTCTGCCACTAAAAACGACAGGCAACTCTCGCAAAATATAAATGCATTTCTCAATGACTATCTCAAAGTTGTAGATATCAGCGACACATCGGCGATGAGAGCAGCAATTGAGCCTCTTTTCCGCAAAAGTACTGAGGGAGGTCCTGATCTCTATAGAATGATGTTCCTCCGTCTTTTTGACATTTTACAGCTTTCAGATGACACCACTTATCAGAAGTGTGCACTCTTTGTTGCAGAAAACTATATAACAAACAGGTCTGACCTGTGGTGGGACAACTCAGTTCCCGGAGAGTATATCCCGAAAATGGCAGAGAGGATAAAAAGGAACATGGCCGGAGCAATAGCAAATGACTTCACATTTTACACTAAAAAGATGAAACCTGTACGTTTGCACGAGATTGATTCCAAGTACACAATTCTCTATTTTTACAGCCCGAAATGTGCTGTCTGCAAGCCTTTCGGAATGGATCTGAAGAGCATATACAAATCTCTGAAAAAAAGAGGTGCAGAGGTAATAGCAGTTGATGTCGAAAGTGACCTATACACATTTAAAAAAGAGTTAAAAAATGCAAAGGCACCATGGCAGAGATATTATGTAAAAGATGAGGACCGTCTGGATCTGTTTTACAAATTCAGGAAAGAGGAGGTTCCGATGATATACCTTCTGGACAGTGAGAAGAGAATAATAGCTAAGAAAATAAATACAAAAACAATAAACACATTGGTAAAATGATATCAGGAAAATACAAGGAGCTCTATAATGAACTGCTAAAAGGAATCCCGGCTGAAAGAATGCATCACGACTCTCTGAGCACTCTTGCTTTCGGCACGGATGCCTCATTTTACAGACTCATTCCTAAACTTGTAGTAAAAGTAAAGGATGAGCAGGAGCTTCAACTTGTAGTGCGTAAGGCAGAGGAACTCTCGATACCTGTAACCTTCAGGGCAGCCGGTACCTCTTTGTCAGGTCAGGCAATCAGCGACTCAGTTCTTGTAATAGCCTCACACGGATGGCAAAAACACCAGATTCTGGATGAAGGCAGGAAGATCAGACTACAGGTAGGTCTCAGAGGATACCAGGCAAACGGATATCTGGGAAGATTCGGCAGAAAGATTGGCCCGGACCCGGCATCAATAGACAGCGCAATGATAGGTGGTATCGCGGCCAATAATGCCAGCGGCATGTGTTGCGGAACCTCCGAAAACTCATATAAGACATTGGCAGACATAAGAGTTGTCATGAGTGACGGCACAATTCTCGACACAGCAGACCCTTCCAGCAGGGAGAGTTTTCTAAAAAGCCATTCAGAGTTGATCAAAGCTCTGGAAAAGCTGGCCGGGGAGATTAATTCAGACGAAATATTGAGAGAGAAGATAAAGCAAAAGTTTAAAATCAAGAATACAACAGGTTACAGCCTTAACGCCTTTACTGATTTCAGCGACGGATTCGAAATTCTCAAGCACCTCATAATAGGTTCGGAAGGCACACTGGCATTCATTTCAGACATTACATACAATACTGTTATCGAACATAAGGACAAAGCACTTGCACTTGCTATTTATCCTGATATCGAACAGGCATGTATCGCTGTCACAGTCCTCAAAACTATGCCGGTTACAGCCGTGGAGATTATGGACAGAGCCGCACTGAAGTCTGTAGATTCAGCTAAAGGGGTACCCGAATATCTGAAGAGTCTCCCGGATAATGCCACTGCCCTGCTTATTGAGACTAAGGCGGAAAATCAAAGTAAGCTTGAGGAAAACATAAGCCGGATCAAAGAGAATATCTCAAGCATTGAGACATTACTTCCGCTCAATTTTACACAAAATCCGGCCGAACAGGCAGCATTATGGAAAATCCGTAAAGAATCCCTGCCGACTGTTGCAGGTATGAGAAAAAGCGGTACAACATCAATCATAGAGGATGTATGTTTCCCGATACCCTCACTTGCCAAGGCTGTCCTTGACCTTCAGGCTCTGTTCCTCAAGCACGGATACACCGAAGCTGTTATTTTCGGCCATGCTCTGGAGGGCAACATGCACTTTATGTTCAGCCCTAACTTCAATAATGAGGCTGAAACAGAAAGATACAGCCGTTTTATGGATGATCTGGCCGACATGGTTGTTGATAAATACAATGGATCTCTCAAGGCAGAACACGGAACTGGCCGCAATATGGCACCATACGTCGAGAAAGAGTGGGGTGAGAATGCATATAGAATAATGCGTGAAGTAAAGAGGTTATTTGATCCGAAAGGTATATTGAATCCCGGTGTGATTCTCAATGAAGATCATAAGATACACCTTAAAAACCTCAAACCAATGGCAACTATCAGAGAGAGCGCTGACAAGTGCATGGAGTGCGGTTTCTGCGAAGGAGTCTGTGTTGCAGAAGGATTTACACTCTCTCCGAGACAGAGAGTGACCATACACAGAGAGATTGAAAGACTTAATCAGACAGGAGAAGAGCCTCATCGTGCAGCTGAGATAAAATCTCTGTACAAGTACTCCGGACTTGCAACATGCGCCACAGACAGCCTGTGTGCAATGAAGTGTCCTGTCAAGATTGACACAGGCAAATTGGTCAAGGAGCTCAGACATGAAAGCCTCTCGGAAAAGGGAGAGAAAATTGCTGCCTCAATCTCAGCGAACATGGGAAAAGTCACAGCCGGAATGAGAGTTGGCCTGTCTGCACTTTACTATGTGAGGCTGGTGACCGGAAAGAGAATCTTCGGAGCTGTAGCAGGTTCTTTAAGGTTTATCTCCGGAGGAGTTGTCCCTCTCTGGAACGAACATTTTCCAAATGGAGCATCCGCAATATCTGAAAAGCAGATTGAAAAACAGAACAGGGGTGCTTCCGGATCGGCTCTGAAGGTGGTTTACTTCCCTTCATGCATCACAAGAAGCATGGGTATATCCAAAGATTATAAGAGTTCTATGGAGATGACTCAGGTGACAAAAACATTGCTTCAGAGGGCCGGTTATGAGATTATCTATCCGGAAAAGATGAACACTCTGTGTTGTGGAATGGCATTTTCCAGCAAGGGATTCGTAAAGGCGGGGAAGAGTGCTTCTGACAAACTGGAAGCCGCTTTAATGAAGGCTTCTGACGGAGGCAAAATTCCTGTTCTTTGCGATATGAGCCCTTGTCTCTACACAATGAGGTCAAACATGGGTGAACGGTTGAAATTGTATGAGCCGGCACAGTTTATAGATGAGTTTTTGATTGAGAGGTTGAAAATACACCCTGTAGAGAGAAAGGTTGCTGTATTTGCCGTGTGCAGCGCAAAAAAGATGGAGGTTGACAACACATTATACAATATTGCATCGAAATGTGCAAAAGAGGTAGTCAGGATTGAGAGCAACTGTTGCGGGTTCGCAGGTGACAGAGGATTTCTGCTTCCTGAGCTGAACAAACACGGACTGAGATTTTTAAAAGAGCAGAGTAAAGATTGTTCCGAAGGATATGCAACCTCAAGAACATGTGAAATAGGACTCTCATACCACAGTGGCATTACATATTCATCAATCATGTATCTGGTAGAGGAGGCCTCAAGATAGAACCATTATGTACAAGAGTCTGAAAGATTTTACCGAGTTCCTGGAATCAAAGGGGGAACTAATAAGGATTACGGAGTTTGTTGACCCGGTCCTTGAAATTGCAGAGATAACCGACAGAGTATCAAAGCAGCCTGATGGCGGAAAAGCTATTCTTTTTGAGAATACGGGAACAGCTTTCCCTGTCATTACAAATATGTTCGGATCACAGAAAAGGATGCTTTATGCCCTTGGGGTGGAATCCTACGAGGATATTGAGCATTACTTCACCAACATTATCGGTGAATTCACTACTGAGAGGCACTCTTTGATGGAAAAACTGAAAATTCTGCCTCAACTGAAAGAGGCATCGGATTGGTTTCCGACAAAGTTCAAAGGAGATGCTCCATGTCAGGAGGTCATTTTATTCAAGCCCGAGCTGGGAAGATTACCGATATTACAGTGTTGGCCTGACGATGGCGGAAGGTTCATCACTTTGCCGATGGTACATACTGAGGATCCCGATACAGGCAAAAGAAATCTCGGAATGTACAGGATGCAGGTATTCTCGGAGGAGACTACCGGGATGCACTGGCACCGGCATAAAACAGGAGCACGCCATTTTGCCGCATGTAAGACAAATCAGTTCCCCGTGGCAATCACTCTCGGAGGTGATCCTGTTTACACCTATGCAGCCACAGCACCACTTCCGGAAGGAATAGACGAATACTTGCTTGCGGGTTTTCTAAGGAACAAGGCTGTGGAACTTACCGAATGCCTTACCCAGCCACTGAAGGTGCCTGCTGATTGCGATTTTGTAATTGAGGGCTATATTGAAAGAAATGAGAATCTGGTCGAAGAGGGACCTTTCGGAGATCATACAGGATATTACTCTCTGAAGGATCTCTATCCGCTTCTGCATATAACATGTATCTCACACAAAAAAGACGCTATATACCCGGCTACTCTTGTAGGAGTTCCACCTCAGGAGGATAAATACATGGCCCTCGCCACTGAGAGAATCTTCCTCACACCTATCAAGTTTGCCATGGTTCCTGAGATG
>SAAM01000521.1 GCA_009929415.1 Clostridia bacterium
AGATCTTTAGGTGACCTGAAAAAAATTGGTACAAAAGAATGCATTGTTTTGCAATGCATTGAACCTGATGATATGCTCAGTCAGCTCATACAGATGCTGAAAGAAGCTTATCAGGGAAACCTTGACCGCGAAATAGAAATACTCAAGGAACTGGGCTTTGAAGTATCAGGACAGCTTATTGAAGGTGAACTGAAATATGTAATCAACAGGCTGGCAACTGAGGAGAACTGCGACCTTATAGTTGTAGGATCTCGAAAAACCAACAAATTTGGTGACCCAATCTGGGGAGGCGCTGCGCATGAAGTAATTCATCGTCCAAGCAAGCCGATACTTCAAATCAGAATCCATAACAAGGGTGCTGAAGGAGAGTCTTTACCGGAAAAAGAAGATCTTTTCAGACATGTTCTTTTTCCAACGGATTTTTCAGAAAATGCTGACATGGCATATGACATACTAATGAAGATGGCGAGCTCTGATATTAAAAAAATAACTCTTGCGCATGTTTTTGAAAGTGAAGATCAGATACCGGAAGCAGAAAAAAATCTGATTTCTCTAAAAACCAGGCTGGAAGATGCAGGTGCCAAGGATGTAACCTACAGATTATTAGAAGGCAGTCCTACAAAGGCGCTCATAAATTTGATGAATACAGATGATGTATCATTGGTAATTATGGGAAGCCAGGGAAGGGGCCGGGTTCAAGAGATTTTCCTTGGAAGCCTCAGTCACAATATTGCGAGACATTCGGATGTATCTGTGCTGCTGATTCCTTCATGGGAGTTGAATTAAATTATTAGTATTTTGCCTGATAAATTGAAAGAGTCAAATTGACTCTTTCAATTTGTTTAAAGCAATTTGGTATGAGATGTGATATTAACTTTAGAGGTGAAAAATATGAAAAGATGTGAGTGGTGCGGAGAAGACCCGCTTTATGTTAAATACCATGATGAAGAATGGGGAGTTCCTGTTCACAATGACAGGACTCTGTTTGAATTTCTTGTGCTGGAAGGAGCTCAGGCAGGTCTCAGCTGGATAACCATACTCAGAAAAAGAGAAGGATATAGAAAGGCATATGACGACTTCGATGTCCAGAAGGTAGCATCATATGATGAGTCAAAGATCGAAGAGCTTCTTATAAATCCAGATATAGTAAGAAACAAACTCAAGGTGAGATCTTCAGTAAACAACGCAAAGCTTTTCATGGAAATACAGAAGGAATTCGGAAGCTTTGACAGCTACATATGGAGCTTTACGGACGGCAAGCAGATAATAAACAGCTGGGAAGAAATATCCCAGATGCCTGTTACATCAGAGCTTTCAGATAATGTAAGCCGGGATCTCAAAAAAAGGGGCTTCAAGTTCACTGGTTCTACAATAATATATTCATATCTTCAGGCCGTTGGAATAATTAATGACCATACAACCTGGTGCAGCTTCAGATAAGGGAGTCATCAAGTATGGTGATGCTTGCTGAATCAAATTCTATGAGATTGTCTTTTCTCATCTTGTTCAGTTCGCGACTCAGTGAGGTACGCTGTATCCCAAAGTTTTCTGCAAGCTCTTTTTTGGA
>SAAM01000522.1 GCA_009929415.1 Clostridia bacterium
TGCTTATCTTCATATTCTCATCAAGGATAATCATGCCGTCGTTTATGGAGCTGAAAGTAGCATTTATAAGCGTATTTGACCTTATTATCTCCATCTGGCTCTCGATTGAATATGCCGCTGTGATTACCATCCCCAAAGTGTGGATATGAGCTTTTCCTGATTCTCCAGACATATCTATGCAGCCTATGACATTTCCCTTTTCATCATGTATGGGCGCTGCCGAGCATGTCCACGAGTGCTGTGTCTTGCAGTAATGCTGCGTTCCTATGGTCTGAAGCGGCTGATCTATATGTATTGCTGTCCCTATTGCATTTGTTCCGACGGCTTCCTCTGTCCAGATTGCGCCTTTTAAAAAATTAAGCTCCTCTGCTTTTTTCATTATTTCTTCATCGCCTATAGTCTCAAGCACATAGCCATTCCCATCTGTCAGCATTACGCTGAAACCCGATCCCTTTACTACCTGATACATTCTCTTCATGAGAGGTATGGCCACGCTCATGAGGCCTTCGTTCTTTTTAAATATTTCATCCATTTCAGGCTCTGATACTCTTTTCCCTTTTCCGTGCTCTCTGTCTACGCCAAAGGCTCTGCATCTTTCCCAGGATTCTTTTATTATTTCTGAAACTATCTTATCATCTTTGTTTGATTCCATTACAGTCCCTTCTTTATATATAATAATTATATGAGCTATCTGTACATGTCCATTGAGCCTTAAAAAACACTCTCCGGGAATATATCCTGAAAAGTGTTTTTCACTGCCTTTTTATCAGCAGATATTCTGCTGTACTTCTGCGATATTGCTGTAGTCAGTCTCAAAGAAATCCCCTTCTTCAAGGAGTATGTGCCCTGATTCATAAAGAACGCCCTCTACAGTCACAATAACCCGGTCTGTTTCGTAATACTGCCCAAACGTATTGGTTATGCTCTGAAGTATCATAGCCTCATACTGGGAGCCTGCATTCATCTCGTACCTGAATGCATCGTTGAAGTCTATGTGAAGTATACCCTCATCATCCAGATTAATCTCTTTTATCTGTGTGTTTTCGCTGAATACCGGACCTGTACCTTTGAGTACATTGGCCTTGTAAAGCTCTGTTATATTATCCTTAACTTCCGCCTCGCTCTCTGCCTCCAGAGTTGCAGCAATGAAATAGTATTTTCCATCATCAATATTCGGATAGTACAGATTGATATTCTGCTTTACCTCTGGCGTGTCCTGAGCCTGATCATCCTGCGGTGTTGTACATCCTGTCAGAGCTATCAGCATAACCATAAGCAAAGCCATTATTTTTTTAGTCATATATTCACCTCCATGTTATAATGATACCCCTCTATGCATATTTTACCACATATCAAAGAAAAGTGCCTCTATAAAATAGAGGCACCACATAATTAATAATCTCAAAAAAACAATTTCTATGAATCTTTAAGGAAGCATAACAGCGTCTATTACATGGATTACTCCGTTTGAAGCAACTATGTCTGTCATTGTAATGGTCGCTCCGTCAATCATGGCTTTTCCGCCCTTGATCTCTATATCTGCAAAATCGCCGTTAAGCATTTTTAT
>SAAM01000076.1 GCA_009929415.1 Clostridia bacterium
AGTCAGCACAGTCCAGTTTGATGATGAGTAGCTGCTTTGTGTGTATGTTCCAAGTTTGGCTGCAAGCTCAGCTTTTGCTTCTGCCTTGGCTGCTGCCAGTGAATCTACTGCACTTATTTCTACCTTTTTGGAAGCCTGAACATTAACAGGCGAGTCATCTGACAAACCACCGTACTCAGCAATATATCCACTGACAGAGGGATTCGTCGGGGAAAAATCATTCCATTTTCCAGAGGTAGAGCCACCAGGCCCATACATATGAGCCACATATTCACCAGTATTTTGATAATTGTTTGGTTCCGAGGAATCCCAGTTGCTGTATTTTCCAGGCTCTTTGGTTCCTGGAGTATATCCATTATAAAATTTCAGTCCTTTTCCACTGTCCTCAAGACCTTCCGGACCAGTGACCCATCTCCAGTCACCATTGTAACGATTAATATCCATCGCTCCGATCCATCCAAGGCCAAGTGTTTTGCTTCTTACAAACTCGTTTTCCTGAGCGCCTGTTATGGTGACGAGATATCCTTTTCTGCCAAAAAGGCTTGTATTCTCAGCGGCAACTTTTGCTGCATCCCATGTAATGGAGTATCCCGCAGATACATATTCGTAGAAATGGCCTGTATCAGCAAAATACAGTCCGCTCCCCAGAACAAAATCTATGGTGCGGGTATCTGTATCTGACGATGTTGTGGAAAACTCAATACTGCGCAAAGCCGCTTGATAAGCCTGGGCTCCTGCATTTCCAATCAGGCTTAAGATTCCAGTTGATGGATTGTATGTGCCTGTAATTCCGTTTACAGCTGAGTAATGTAACTGATCTCCAGCTTTTAAATTACGAATCAGGACGCTCGCTTCGGAAATATCTTCGCTATAGTCTATTGTCAGACTAGGATCAATAGTTGCTTCAGCATCACCTTTAGTGTAAGCAGTATTACCTGTCGATGTCTGCAGCCCGTCCTCAATTTCTAAAACTTCTGCATCTGGTACCGTAACGATAACATTATCGCCTTGTATGCTACCAGTGATTATTGCGGTTGTAGCCGTATCTCTTGTGTAGGTCAGACCATTATCCGCGATCCAGCTTTCTGGCAGCTGGTAGCCGCTGTCTGCCTTTATTTTTATCGGTGTAATTATCGTTCCACTGCTGCCACCCTGGCTTAGTGACCCTGAACCTGCGTCCAGAGACATATTGCTGCCAAGAGTGACCGAGGTAGCATATCCAAGACTTGCAGGTGAGATCGTTTCATCAACAAATACTCCGCCTTTAATACCGCTCGTATCCACCGTCTTATAGCCACTGTCTCCAAACATTATGGTATAGTTCCCACCATATGTCTGACCGACCTTGAAGGACATTGCCAGCCTTGTGTATCCCACCGGAATAACGTAGTCATATACCGGAACGTCAGAGCCTTCTTTGGTTACATATATACGTGAGCCGGCCCCTACGCCACCCGTGAGTGTGTAGGAATAAATAATCCAGTCTGGATCAATTGCAGCCGCTTCAACGTAATTTTTCTCGGAGATAGGGTAATAATCTCTGGCTGACAGACCCATAACATACCCTGCGACTCTTAAATTCCCCGCAGTCATTGTTGATTTATTCCCGGCACCAACACCACACGCACTGCTGGAGGCCCCGACTGCAAAGCTGCCTTCAGTCGAATTCTTAAAATCTAAAATCATCTGCGTGTAAGGGAGTTCATCCTGCGTACCAATGCCCGCTGCGTCACCGGCATAGCCAATTATAATACCGCTGTTCACGGTAATGGATCTTGGCATGTCAACAACTCCAAATCCCTGGGAGTACGGAGGAGTGTCCCCATCGCCTATCCCTGATCCCCATTCTCCGCCATGGGCAGTGATCTTGAAATCTCCTTTTTTACCAGGTGTTCCAAAAATCATGTTTCCACAAAGGCTGTCAGCAGGAGAGGTACCGCTATCTTCTTCTACACCCTTTCCTCCAATGCCTGCCGCCTGATGTCCACCTTTAAAGGTCAGCGTTTCAGTACCATCATATGTGAGCGTATCGTTATTTTCGACATAAAATCCAGGCTGATATCGTGTAGCTGAATTATCCACCGATTCTGATAGAAATGTTGCTGTTACTGCCGAAGGAGTTGTGGTCATTACCTCCATAGACGCTGGTAAAAATTGCTCTGCAGCTTGCTGCTCATCTTCTGATGGCGGCTGCTCAATTGTCATATTTATTGAAACTTCATCAGTTTCACTTTCTGTCTGTGTTTCATTCACTCCCGTGTCCGTATACGCAAAAACACCTGCGGGGAACACTCCTGCCATCATGGCAACAATAACAAACAATGATATTAATCTTCTTCCCTTTTTCCTTATAGCTTTCATAAGCTAATATCCTCCTATTTTAATATCTTTTGCGGCCAGCAGCACATGCCCACGTCCAAAGCCTTTGGCTTGTTCAGATGAAAGTCTGCGTAGCGGCAGTACCAGCATTGGCGAAGCCCACTCGGTGTGTTGGTTCTTGGCTCAAAGGCAGGACAGACCTGTTTGGGCCACACATTGCCCTCGGCATTTGGGGCAGACAGTGGTATATCCTCCATTCTTTGTTTTTCCATTCAATCACGCTCCTTCGCAAATAAGTCCATACAAATTTCTGCCCCTCATAATAGCATGGGCAAAACAAAAAAATGAGCCTTTACACTTAAAAGACTCATTTTTACACTTAAAAAAACTAAATTGTCTTCAATCCATTCTTGACAAAGCAAAAGTTTCCGCATTTCTATATCAACAGGCGCACCCGAAAAACACTGTTTTCGATTTTGTAAAGCAGCTCGCCGTCATACTTCTTCGCAAAGGCTATTACGCTCTTGCTGCCTATACCATGGCCTGCTTCAGTGGCTAAGGGGTAGCCGTTTTCGTCAAGCACGACACCCTCAGCGCATGGGTTTTCCATTTCCAGCAGCAGCCTCCCTACGCTTCGAGAGGTAAATCTCAGGTAGGTACTCTGATTTTTCGGCAGTCTTTCGCAGACTTGGATTGCATTTTCCATCAGGTTTGAAACCACCATGGAGAGCTCAAGGGCGTCTATATTTAAGTCGCGGGGAATATCCAGCGTGATTTCCGAATGAATGCCTGCCTGCTCCGCAAGGTGCGCATAGTGGCTGACGGCTGCATTGACGGTGTGGTTTTCGCAGTAGACCCTGCTGAGCTTTGTCACTGCTTGATCATTATTTCCCAGTAAAACAGCCGCTTCGCTGGTTTTGCCCTGCTCCAGAAGCTCCATAATCACATTGTTGAAGTGGCGACGGTCATGGGCTGCCCGGCTGTTTTGTGCCGACACTTCTTCCATGAGCTCCAGACGATGGGCCATATTGTCTGCGGCCAATTGCAGATATTCCCGATCCACCTGCATTTTTTGGTTTTCCTCACGCAAGACATATTGCTTTGTTATAGTTGTAAGAGTGTGAATAATGGAAACATATACTGATAATCCTAAAATAATGAGAAACAGGAGTGGAACCTGGTTTTTATCCAGCATTTTCTGAATGTCCCCGCCGAAAAAATATACCAACAGGCAGGCCAGCAGTGAAACAATTGGTAATATGTATATATGCCAATAGTCAAGCACGTTTCGATATAGCTTTGATACCCACTTATGAAACACAAAAATGATAATGGAAAATAATATCAGGCGTAAAAACACAATGCCATAACCAGGGCTTGGGAAAATACCTCGAAATATGTAGCTCAAAAACACTACTGCGATATAAATATTCAGCATGCTGACATAGCTGAATAACCACTGCATGATTTTGTCTGTAAAAAGAGGCTTCAGGGCAACTCCGATAACGATCAGCATAGCAAGATCAACATAAAATACAGCTGTGTAGTTATCTGTACGATAAAAGTAATAGTTTGCACTGACATTTACCACCAGTATAATGGCTGTTACAAAAATATATAAAAACTTTCCTTTATATTTAGGTGTTGCCATGGTTGAAAGCAAAAGTACCAGCATAATATCGGTTATGACCGACCGCAAAAGGTCGGGAAACATTGAAGCCATTATAAATCCCCCTTTGCCATAAGGTAGTCCATATAATTATCCCGCACCAAAGAGTATTGCTTTGACGAAATTGGAACTATTTTACCGCCGCAAAGCGTGAAGCTGTCTTTAGCAAAACGCTCTACTCTCCTCATATTGACCACAAACGAGGTATGGCATTGCAGAAAATTCCTGTCCTTTAATACAGGCGCAATATATTCCGAAAATTTCTCCCGAATCGTTCGGCTTACCGCATCATCTCCGTTTGCCAGGTTGAATATTACAGAGTGGCTGCTGTATTCACAGCAGACGATTTCCGAAAGTTTGATCACCCGCAGGCCGGCGGCGGTCTTTATGGTAAATGTCTTCTCCTCGGCAAGATCTACTTTGGAGATGGCGAGGATCAGCGTATCAAACAACTGCTGCCTGTTGATTGGTTTAATAAGATAATTGATTGGGCTGGCGGCGTATGCCTGCAAGGCGAACTGCGGTTCGGTAGTGGCGTATATGATCTGCGAATCGCGGTCAAGGCGGCGTATTTGCCTGCCTAATTCCAAACCGTTCACAACAGGCATGACAATGTCCAGTATATAAATGTGAAATCTCTCTGACTCAATGGCAATCAGCAGTGCGTCCGGGTGAGAGAATTTCGTCACCTCGGCGTCCAGGTTTTCGGCAGATATATACTGATTTGTCAGCAAGACAAGATTTTGCAGCTCATTGGGCATATCATCACAGATAGCAATACGAAGCATGGCGGTCTCCTTTAGCGGGCATCTTTTTCATTAAAATTCCTAAAAAACTCAGTAGAAACATTTTAAACTATTTAATTTGAATTTACAATATTCCTATATAAATTGTTTACAAAACATAATTAAGCCGCACAAATTTCTTCGATTCCTGGGAAACTTAAATATTATAATATGGAAAACTCCCGTAAAAAATGTTACAATAATCGAAGTTTGTTTTTTGAAAGGAGTTTTTGTTTTGAAAGAAAAAATATCATTTTCTGTTTACGCTGTCACGGGGACCATGCTTTTTGGGATGTTCTTTGGGGCAGGCAATCTTATTTTTCCAATCCAGATGGGTCAGCTGGCCGGGACTAATTTCTGGCCGGCGCTTATCGGTTTTGTGACAACTGCGATAGGGCTGCCGTTCCTGGGCATACTTGCCATAGGGATGACAGGCAGCAGTGGTCTTCGCCAGCTTGCCGGAAGGGTCCATCCGATTTTTGGAAGCGTGTTCTCTGTGGCGCTTTATCTTACTATAGGACCGCTGTTTGCCATTCCAAGGACTGCGACGGTTCCTTTTGTAGTGGGATTTGAGCCTTATATCGCTCATGATCAGATTCGCCTTTATCTTGGTGTGTTCAGTCTTCTGTTCTTCCTTCTGGTATATTATTTTTCGCTGAATCCGGCAAAGATACTCGACTATATAGGAAAGTACCTGACTCCGGCGTTTCTTGCGTTTCTGTTTATTCTGATAGTGACCAGCATAGTGAATCCTATGGGAAGCTTTGGCGCTCCTTCTGGTGATTACACTGAACTGGCTTTCATAACGGGGTTCAAGGAAGGCTACAATACTATGGATGCGCTGGCTTCGCTTGCATTTGGAATAGTGGTGATTCAGGCCATAAAGAGGCAGGGAATCGAAAGTCCTGCGGATATTGCCATGACTACTCTGAAATCCGGGGTGTTTGCTATGTCTCTGATGATGATCCTGTACGGACTTATTACTTATATAGGGGCTTCGAGCGTGTCTGCTGTGGGGCTTCATGAAAATGGAGGGCTGATATTTGCAGCTGTTGCGGGTCATTATTTCGGGCCTTACGGGGCGCTGCTCCTGGCTGCAATAATTGTGCTTGCCTGCCTCAAGACGAGCATAGGGCTTGTGACTTCGTGCAGCGAATTTTTTCATGACATGTTCCCGAAAACCGGCTACAGACAGTTTGTTACGATACTCTGCGCAGTTTCTTTTGTGATCGCAAATTTTGGGCTGAACAACATCATCCAGTTCGCGGTTCCGGTGCTTATGCTGCTTTATCCGCTTGCCATAGTGCTTATAATACTTGCTCTGGCTTCTCCGCTTTTTGCGGGCAGATCCTCTGTATTTGCATCTGCAATGATCCTGACTTTCGGGGTGAGCTTTTTTGATGGCTACAGCGCTCTTGTAAATAGCATTCCCGCTGCATCCGTATCTGCGCTTGATTCGGTGGTGAATTTTTATGAAAAAAGCCTTCCGCTGTACAGCCTCGGGCTCGGATGGCTGCTGCCTGCGCTTATCGGAGCGGCTGTTGGAATGCTCATTCCAAAAAGCATGGACAGAAATAATATACAGCAATAGCTGATTTTTAAAATCAATAGCTTATTTTCGCAGATATTCGAAAAAGGCTCTCAGTTCAGATTATTACTGAATCGAGAGCCTTTTTCTATATATTATTGCTTCTTAATTATTGGTATTATTTGATATTAATTCTTGAACTTGCTTTTTCTTGCATAGTATATAGGAAGTCCTGTAAGTGTTATCGCAAGACCTATTCCTGCATTCATTGGCTGCGTGAATATAGTGTTTATTACTATATATGCTCCTCCAAGTATTCCCACTATAGGTACGAATGGGTAAAGAGGCACTTTGTAAGGTCTGTGAAGGTCTGGATGTGTCTTTCTCAGTATGAATACTGATACGAATGTCATCGTGTAGAATATCCAGATTACGAACATTACGAGGTCTGTAAGCTGATCGAATTTTCCTGAGAATATCATTATTACTGATATTGCTGCAAGCAGGATTCCTCCGTTTACAGGTGTTCCAAATTTCGGGTGAAGCTTTGAAAAGAACTCGCTGAACGGAAGCTTGTTTTCTGCTGCCATCGCGTATGGGATTCTCATTCCTGTCATGATGTATCCGTTAAGCGCTCCGAATATGGATACGAGTATTCCTATTGTTATTAGCTTTCCGCCGCCTGCTCCAAAGAGTATATTTGCTACGTCTGCCGCTGGCGTAGGTGTTGCTCCAAGCTCTGGTGCTGTCATTGCGAATAGATATGCCACGTTTATAAGAAGGTATACTCCCATAACGAGTGAAAGTCCTCCTACGATTGCCTTCGGAAGGTCCTTGCCCGGGTTTTTCATCTCGCCTGCTATGGCTCCTACGTTTATCCAGCCGTCATATGCAAACATTATTCCTATGAGCGCTGAGCCAAGGCTTGTTGCGAATGGGTGATCCATTACGGTTATCGGCACGAGTCTTACTACTCCGCCGCCGTCATGCATAAGTCCTACTGCTATGATTCCAAAAAGCGGTACGAGCTTTCCTATTGTCGCAAGAGTCTGTATGATTCCGCCTGTCTTTGATCCCAGTATATTCATGAATATGAGGAAAAGCATTGCTGCGATTGCTATTGGTGTTATCAGTGAATCTGAGATTGCAAGCAGTGATACTGCCTGAGTAGCGAATATTATTGCCTGTGCTGCTATTGTTGCAGGGAAATAGATTATCGTCTGCGCCCATCCTAAGAGATATGCCCATACCGGTCCATATGTCATTTCAAGATAAGTCAGCATTCCACCTGTCTTTGGTATTGCCGCTGATATTTCTGCTACAGTAAGTCCTCCACAAATAGTTATAATTCCACCTATGATCCATGCTATAAGTCCGAGTCCTGGAGCTCCTGTTGCTGTAAATACCGCTGTTGGCTTGAAAAATACTCCTGATCCTATTACCATTCCGACAACTATTGCCAGCGCAGGTACAAGACCCAGTGTCTTTTTGAGTTCGCCTGAAGCCTGAACTGAAGCTTGTGCGCTTCTTCCTTTCGATACGGTTGCTTCCATAAATAATTCTCCTTCATGATATCTAATATATTGCTTTTTATGTACATTATTATGTACTAACAACGTTGTATATTATAACATGTGTTTGTACACTGTACAACATTTTTTTATTCCAGCTTAATTACGGACATTTTTTATCAATATCCGTAAAAATCATGTATTGAGCAGTGTTAATATTTGTGATAAAATTATTAAACAGTATCTATATATAATATCTATGGATCAATATATTACATAAAGGAGCGGGGGCTAATTTGGACAATATTAACAGTATAATCGGCAGCAATCTCAACAGATACCGAAGAAGCATGGGGCTGAGTCTGGACAAGGTCGCTGAGATGACCGGTGTCAGCAAGGGTATGATAGGTCAGATTGAGCGTGGGGAGACAAACCCTTCGGTATCTACGCTCTGGAAGAT
>SAAM01000523.1 GCA_009929415.1 Clostridia bacterium
AAGCGATTGACTATAGCGATTTTTGAACGGATTGCAGAGGTTTTGAGGAACATTACCCGCTGTTCCTTCCCACTTGAGCATGGGATCCAGACACTCAACATGGTGGAATATTGGCAGATTTTACCATATATGACGAACATCCATCATACAGATCCATACTCTTTATAAATCATCTAATTTCTTCATGAATTGCTATTTACATACCAGATACAGTGATTTAATTTATAAATTGACAAATCCCCCATCATAGTATTGCACCATAGTTCTACCTAACCTTGGGAGTGTTGGGAATATTTTCATGTGTACCAGCGACAGCTGGAAATGGAGGTGTCTGATGGCAAAGTATTGTGTTAACAAAAACGCAGATGAAAATGGGTATCATGAGGTCCACACAGAGTCATGTAGTTATTTACCCATAAGCAGTAATAGACAAGACCTCGGGTATCACAACTCATGCAGCGAGGCAGTACAGAAAGCAAAACTGTATTATTCATCAGTGGATGGATGCTACTACTGTTGCCAGGCTTGCCATAAGCATTAGCTCAACAATGGTTCGACGTCCTTCCGGCATCCGGCAAAAATCCTACTTCACACGCAACTTCCATCCAATGAGGAAACCGTGGGATATTCCTATACTTAAAACTAAAGGCTATGTCGTTTGCTCCGGTGATGGTACTCCTGTGTCTCCCGATTATTACACTCCAATGTAACACTGAAGAAATTGGATACTCCCATCTCTTCGATAAACATCATCATCAATTTTTTGCATTATATAACAACGCCCTATCCTGACGAGCAGCAAAGACGATGCACACACAACCAGCCAGTGCAGATGCTGCAAGCAGCATAAAGCCTTTACCTAGTGGTACCATCTGCATAAAAATTGGAAACAATACTCCCCCGAGGCCACATCCGGAACTAAGCAAACCTGTAACACGCGCTGTTTTCTCTGGATAGGTGCTGACAGCAAGGGCCATGATGAACGACCAAATCGGACCATAACTGAATCCAACCAAAGCACAAAGAATCAGAGAAAGCACTGGAGACTTACTCAAGGCAAGAGCAACAAAGACCATGACTATTGCGATAAACCTTCGTCTTAATTGTACATAGAGATTACCGGAGACTACACTGCTGAGCAACCGTGAAAGTGCCATGGCACTCCAATACAAAGAAATCGCATATGCACCCCACGAAGAGCGAAATGCATTAAAGAAATATGTTTCTGCAATATACCCGAACCCATTTTCCAGCCCAACATAGAGTAACATTGTGATGAAGAATAATCTGAATAGATTGGATTGAATCAAAGACTTGTCCAACAACAGAGTGTCTCTTGTATGCATTACTTTTGTAAAACCTGTCTCGGAGAGCAAGAGAACCAATGAAACAAGACAGACTGCACTACTAGATAGAAAAACCCAACGCCACAAGAAAAAGTAGAGCGATGAAACCAACGGAGCAGCAACAGCACCAATGCACAGGAATGCCTGGCTGAGATTGATGTACCGATCCGCGTTTTCTTTATAGTGATCACCTAGCAGGGCAGTGGAGACACTCTCT
>SAAM01000524.1 GCA_009929415.1 Clostridia bacterium
TAAGAGAGGTGGAGTTGTTCTGGAGGAGGTCTATAAATCAGGCGGCCTTTATGGAGCAGCAATTGATAAAATAGTTGAGCATCTTGAGAAGGCATCTGCTGTAGCCGAGAACGATATTCAGAGAGGTTACATAGCTAAGTTAACTGAATATTACCGCACCGGTGACCTCAACATATGGGATGAATACAACATCGCCTGGGTGAAGGATACTGATAGTCAGGTGGATTTTATAAATGGATTCATTGAGGATTATAATGATCCTCTTGGAATGAAGGCGACTTGGGAGGCTGTGGTCAACTTCAAGGATATTGAGGCTTCAAAAAGAACTGAAATTATAAGCAACAATGCCCAGTGGTTTGAAGACAACTCACCGGTAAATGCAGAATACAAGAAAAAAGAGGTGAAAGGCGTTTCGGCAAAGGTAATTACAGTAGCCCAGCTGGGAGGTGACTGCCACCCGACATCCCCTCTCGGCATAAACCTGCCTAATGCAGACTGGATAAGAAAAGAGCACGGCTCAAAATCGGTAACAATTGCAAACATATCAGAGGCGTATGATAAGGCGGCTGAGGAGGCTCCAAAGAGTATGACTGCCGAATTCTCATGGGATGAGGCTGAGAGTGCTCTTATAAAGCAGTATGGTTCTGTTACAAATAATCTCCATACAGATATGCACGAGTGTCTGGGACACGCATCCGGACAGCTCCGTCCCGGAACAGCTGCAGGTGCGTTAAAGGACCACTCTTCTGCTCTTGAGGAGGCCCGCGCAGATATTTTTGCCCTGTACTATATGCCTGATACAAAACTTGTGGAGCTTGGCATTATACCTGACTCTGAGGCGTACAAAGCCTCATATATCTCCTATATCCGCAATGGTCTTATGACTCAATTTGTAAGGATCGAGCTTGGCAAGAGTGTTACCCAGGCTCATATGCAGGGAAGAAAACTTATTGCCGAGTGGTGTTTTGAGAAGGGGAAAGGTGCCGGCGAAGGTGGTGCTGATGTAATTGAAAAGCGTGTAAGAGATAGTAAAACATACTTCATAATAAACGACTACGCAAAGCTACGCACTCTCTTTGGGGATCTGCTTGCAGAACTCCAGAGGGTTAAATCTGAGGGTGACTATGCAGCCGGTAAAAAACTCATTGAGAAATATGCTGTTAACATAGATCCTGCTCTTCACAAAGAGGTAAGAGATCGTTACGCCTCTCTCAACCTTAAGCCTTACGGAGGATTCATCAATCCTGACATCATCCCTGTAGAAAAGAATGGCAAAATTATAGACTACAAAGTTGAATACCCCGCAGACTTCCTCCAGCAAATGCTGAACTACGGTAAAAAGTACAGCTTTTTGAAGTAGGCAGCAACAGCAAAGCAGCAGCAAAGCAGCAGAGCGCAGAGCAGCAGAGCGCAGAGCAGCAGCAGCAGATACTACCTCAGGGGTAATTGGCCAAATAATTGACATTAAGCTTTTTGCATAAAAGAGCCGTTTTTCACAACTCCTTTGTTATCAACTTTGTGGCCAATTACCCCTGAGGTAGTATCTTTCTTGTGTTTTGGGT
>SAAM01000525.1 GCA_009929415.1 Clostridia bacterium
TGGACAGCGTCATGAACTACCCTTTCAAAAAAGCGATCATAGGGTATATGGAGACCGGCGATGCAAAGCTGCTCTCAGGTGAGGTGGAGACCATAAGAGAAAACTATCCTCCTCAGGTTCTGAACTCCCTTATGAACATACTCGGCACCCATGATACTGCGAGGATCCTCACGGTGTTTGCGGAAAACGAGTACCATACAGCAAAGCGAAAGCTCTGCCTCTCAGTCATACTCTGGGCATTCCTTCCGGGCACCCCGTGCATATATTACGGAGACGAGACCGGAATGACAGGAGGAAAGGATCCCCTCAACAGAGGCTGCTTTGAGCTGGAAAAGAAAAATGACAGGATATATTATCACTACAAGGACGTCCTCAGCATCAGAAAGCGCATGACAGATATCGGAAGCTATGACTGCAGGACCGTGAGAGACGATGACGGAGCCTTTGTGTTCACCCGCGAGAAAAAGCCAGAGCCGGGATCAGAAAAAAAGGCAGACAAGCTTCTTGCAGGAGTCAACCTGGGCGAGGAAAAGATAATACACCTTCCCTTTGGCAGGATCCGCACCTTCTTCAGGATGGGAAAAGTCGAGGTCCTCGATCCATACAGCGTAAAGCTCGGAAAATATGCAGGGATAATAGTGACAGGCGAGGAATGAAGCAATAAGGTGAATGAAAAATAGAACGAATTCACAAAAAAATAGAAAGAATTCACAAAAAATTCTTGACAATGTAAAAATAAGGTCTATAATAAGTATCAATTAATATTTCAGAAAGTTTTTTATTTAAATCAGGTTTTTTTCACCAAGAAGGAGATTACGATGTATATATTTGACTCATCAAAACAGAATCAGAACAGAATACATCATCATTGGCGCAAGAGTTTGTAAATGAGAGATAATCTCATAGATACAAGCTCTGATTGTGATTCAGCAAAGCTTGTGCCTGTGAGGAGAGAATATAGATCCCCCGACCATCCGGCATACAGCTGGGTGGTTTTTTTATACTTATTTTCAGGCGTGCGCCAGCGCCCGGGACCCGTGGGCCCTCACCCGGCAGGGCCCGCCAGTGCTCTGGCGCAGAAAGGAAGGAAGCATGAATTTTTACAAGATAGAAGACGAGATAGAATTCACGGACAGACGCCAGCGTCTCATAGATGGCATGATGCAGCAGATGAGAGGAAAAGGCTACAGATACATGGAGCCGGTTATGTTTGAGGATTATGACGCCTTCGTGGGCGAGAACAGCATGATAGAAGGGAAATCCACAGTAAAGGTCCTTTCAAACGACGGAAACATAAGCATTCTCGCAAGGGACCTCACCAGCGGGCTCATATCCGCCATACTTCGCAGGTGCGATGCAGACTCAAGGCTCAGGATAATGTACTGCGGAAAGGTATTTAGAAATACCAGCTCAGGCATACAGGAAATAAGAAAGCTCGGTGCAGAGTACCTTGGAGAGGAAAGCTCAAGCGCGGACATGGAGATCCTCGAGATGGCGATGGACATAATGTCAGGGCTCAGTAAGGATTACATCTTCGAGATAGGCAGCAGCAGCTTCCT
>SAAM01000526.1 GCA_009929415.1 Clostridia bacterium
GCACATGATGATGGATATGGCTAGAGGCTTGAAGAGTTTCATCACATCAAGTGGCTCATGCTTGACCATCATCTTGTAGGTCATCTGTGCCGCGACTATTAGTGAGAATAGTGCGGCCAGAGCCATACAGATGTTCAATATGTACCAAAACGGGCCACTATGTCCTGTGAATGTAGCATCACAGAGAAATTGGTTCGTCTGAAATATTACGTCATCAATCTCTTCTTCCAGAATATTGATGCCAAAGTCACTAAGTATATTGTCTGCCATTCTTTAATCTAATTTCCTACTGTTGTAGAAGTTTCATATATCGTTTTTGTCTTGCCACCACATTTTTTGTCTCCAGTTGGCTAAGTCTGCTTATCATCTCTCGAATACCTTTTTCACTGATAAATCGGACTTTTTTTCTGATGATATAGCCAAGAGGATTGCGAACTTGCATGGTTATCACCTCGAAATCCACTTTACCATTCAGCCGTTGACCGAAATGAATGAAGCCGATAGCTTTTGCTACTTCCGTGGCTTTATAGAGAATATAGCCTGCTTCATCCTGTGTGGTGATAATCTTGCCGAAAAGAGGATGATCCACTTCCCTGAATTTGTATTCCTCCATGACTACTGTTGTTCTATGCCATCAAAAAGAGTTCTCTCTTTTGATTTTAACTGTTCCTTTTCAAAAAGAGGGATAATGCCCTTTTCCTTTAGAAAACGATAGAGAAAAAGTCGTCCTGCCTGTGTCCACATCGAACTTAGCTTCAATCCGTATTCTGTTGTTGCAGTGACGAACTTCATGTAGTTATATGGCGCATATTTTGTTTTTGGCAACCATTGGTCGTTTACCTTCTTCTGAATTCCCCAATCGTATAGTAAGCTGTTTAGTCTTTGTGCTGATATACCATATTCAGAAGCAATCTGTGATATTCTCACACATTTCTTTTCAGAGAGGATGTAGTCCACAAAGGTTGCACGTTTGGTCATCTCTTTCATCGTATTCTCCTGAGCAATGATAAGGGCGTGCTGTTCAGTAACCTTATCTTCCGCCAATTTGCGACCTTCCTGTTCAATTTTTAGGTTGGTGGCCAACTTGATTAGGAAGTCAGGTTCTGTGATGGCACGCTGCAACGTCTCTGGGGTCATATAAGCTCCAGTCTTACTAATGGAAGGAAGGACTTCTTCTACGACCCAATCTTGGAAAGCTTCAGCAGCAGGTAACTTACTACGCATAACCAATCTGTAGATGTCAGCCTCCGAAATAAACTTAGTTGGCTGTAAAACAGTCGTACCAAACTGATTTTCAGAGGGGGTGCCCAAAACGTTCACCCCCTTACAGTGTTCTCTAATAGCTTTTTGAGGATTACTATAGCCTAATGCTTTTGCAACATCGTTAGCTTTAAATAGCACTTTGCTATTCTCAGATTGTATGATTGTGATTTCACCAAACTGTTCATGGTTGAAGATCTGAATCTGATTTTTCTCAATTGTCTGATTTTTCATATTTGTGTTGTTTTTGTTATTTCCCTTTCTTTATTCATTACTTGTTTTGCCGGCAGTTGACCAT
>SAAM01000527.1 GCA_009929415.1 Clostridia bacterium
AACGTGGTTCCTGCACAGAAGGGACCGGACTCCATCAAGATAGGTATTGATACACTGAAGAAATACAAGGTCTATGTAACGAGACGTAGTGCCAACATACGTACCGAACGTGGAAAGTACAGATGGAAGACAGGCAATGACGGAGAGCCTACCAACACCCCTGTCGAGCTGTTCAATCATGCCATGGATGCCATTCGCTATGTAGGATTGAATAAGCTGGTAAAGAAGCCGGAACGCGGCAAAACAACATACACCTACTGACATGAAAGGAAGAATAAATATAACAGTAAAGACAACAACTAGGGACGTATTAACATTGCTTACTGACGTTGATTTCTTGGATCGGCTTGAAGCTGGAATCAAACCGGTAGAGCTTAAAGAGATAACCTATGGTCAGCGCCTGGAGCTATCCGGAATGAAGACAGTCCGTGATATGATCCTTATGCCATGGAAGGTGCTAAAGGATATTCCGGAGGAAAAGGTATTGCGTATGTCATTCTTCCAGGTGTTTGCCTTTTCCTATTCAGTTGTGAAGGAGATCAAGCGCATGGCAGAGCGTGACGAGCGTACATTCACATACACCCCTACTCCGGAAGAGGTACAGGCAGGCTATCTGAGTCTCAATCACGGTGCTTTCGGGACTGTAGACCGCATCGCTCAAAGGCTTGGTATGTCGCATGAGGCGGTGTTCGAACTGCCGGAGAAACGGGTGTATGCCATGCTGAAGATTGACTACGATACATCTAACTACCAAAGGAAGTTGAACAACATAATAACCAAGAAGCAATGAGCGTAGAGAGCAAGATAAAGAGCGTGGCAGAGACATTTGACGGTGTAAGTTATTACTTCGGTGACTGGTCTAGAGCAAACAAGGCTTTCGACAAGATGAGCCTCCCGGCGATTGTGTATGTGATGCCGGCCAGCGGAGAGATAGACCTTGGAGCCGGTAACGTTCGTGACAAAGAGAATGCTTTGATTGCCTTTCTGGATAAGACAATCTTTGACTTTGAAGCATCTGATAACAACATCATTGTTGAGAACATGAAGGCGCTGGCCATGCGGTTCTTTGTTGCTTGCAACAACTCAGGGCTGTTCGATCCGATCGGTGGAAAACTTGCTTATCACGTGGTGTATGACATGCTGGATGTGAATGTAACCGGCATAACGTTTGAAGTTCCTATCAAGGAGGTGACAGGTAAATGCATCAAGGGATTATGAGCAGCGTTAGCAACATAGTGTTTGAGGAGCTGAAATCGTTAGGCGAACGTATAGCAAGCAATATCGTATCAACCGGGCAGAATGCATCTGGTAATACTGTCAAGTCTATCAAGCCGGAAGAGACCGAGACAGGAGCCATCCTCTATGGCCGTAACTACTTTGGAGTGCTGGAGACGGGACGTAAGCCGGGCAAAGGACCATACAGGTTTCAGGATGTAATATATCAATGGTCCATCGACAAGGGCATAGCATTCAGGACGGCAAGTGAGCGCAAGTCGTTTGCGTGGGTGGTGTCAAAGAAGATACAGAAAGAAGGAACATTGCTGTTCCGGACAGGT
>SAAM01000077.1 GCA_009929415.1 Clostridia bacterium
GCGATATTTCAGCCGCAGACGCATAATATTTGAATATTTTCAAATAAAAAGTAGAAAAAAGTAGAAATATATCATATAATAATAAAGTTAGATTGATATTCCACTAAGGAAATCAAATCAAAGCCAGTATTAACCAATTTATTTGAACGGCATCCATAAGGAGCCGGAACGGAGGATTAATGAAAATGGAAACTCAGAAAACAGGATTTGCAGCTGGAAGAACGAAAAAAATGACTATCACGGGTATGCTTGGAGCTATCTCGGTAGTGCTTGGATTTACGCCGCTTGGATTCATTCCGATAGGTCTGGCGAATGTCACTACGATGCACATACCGGTCATAATCGGAGCAATTGTGGAAGGACCTTTCGTGGGAGCCATGGTAGGGCTGATATTTGGAATCTCTTCACTCATAAAGAGCTTCATGACTCCTACGCCAATATCGTTCATATTCATGAACCCGCTTGTATCAGTAGTGCCAAGGGTGCTTATAGGCATTCTGACATATTACTTCTATACAGCGATGAAAAAGGTTGTAAGGAATGAGAAGACAGTGCTTCTAATGTCAGGGGCATTTGGTACTCTCGTGAATACAGTGCTTGTTCTTGGAACCGCATACCTGCTTTATGCACAGCGAATAGTCGAAGCCATGAGCCTTCCTGAGGGAGGAGCATTTGCTTTCTTCATGGGCATAGCTACAACAAACGGAGTTCCTGAAATGATAGTAGCAGCTGTTGTTACTGCAGCATCTGTGACTGCTATAAAGAAAATAGTAAAAAATTAGTATACAGATATTTAGTATATAGATATAAAATTTAAATCTAAGGCCTGGAGAAAAAATATGTTATTAGTTGTAGATGTTGGAAATACGAATATAGTTCTGGGAGTTTATGAGGGTAAGGTTCTCAAAAACAGTTTCAGGGTTGGAACTGACATAAACAAGACCTCTGATGAATATGGAGCAGTTATAGCTCAGCTTTTTCTTATTGACAAGATAAGCTTCTCGTCAATAAAGGATGTGATAATATCATCGGTAGTTCCCGAAGTGATGCACTCCCTTGAGAACTTCGTGATAAAGTATATCGGAAAGACTCCTATGGTAATAGGCCCGGGAATAAAAACCGGAATAAACATTAAATATGAAAATCCAAGCCAGGTAGGCGCGGACAGGATAGTAAACGCCGTGGCGGGAGTAGAGAAATACGGAGCTCCGCTTATCCTCATAGATTTTGGAACAGCTACCACCTTCTGCTATATAAACGCGAAGGGGGAATATCTGGGAGGAGCCATAACCCCTGGAGTAAAGATTTCCAGCGAGGCACTTTTTCAGAGGGCATCAAAGCTTCATAAGGTTGAGATAGTCGAGATGAAAAATGCGATAGGCAGAAATACCACTACAGCGATCCAGGCAGGAATATTCTTCGGATATGTCGGCCTCGTGGACAATATAGTTGAAAAGATGATTGAAGAATCCGGAGAGCAGAACGTAAAGGTCGTTGCAACAGGAGGCCTCGCAAGCCTTATAATATCTCAGACAAAGAATGTCAGGATAGTTGACAAAAACCTTACCCTCGAAGGACTAAGGATGATATACGAAAAGAACACACAGAGCATTTAAGGAGTATGGATTTGAAAATAGGCAGTTTTGTAACTCAGGGCGAAGCATTTCTGGCACCCATGGCGGGAGTCACAGATTTTCCGTTTCGAGTAATTTGTAAGAGGTATGGCGCATCGCTTCTTTATACAGAAATGATAAATGCGAAGGCGCTCTGCTATGGAGACGAAAATACCTTCTCCATGCTTGAGGTAAAGCCTGAAGAAGGAGATGTCGCGGTACAGATATTCGGACATGAGCCACAGTACATGGCAGAGGCAGCTTCGATACTCAGTGACATGAACAGATTCAGGATAATAGACATAAACATGGGATGCCCGGCCCCAAAGATAACTAAGAACAATGAAGGCTCGGCGCTTATGAAGGACCCGGCGCTTGCCTTTAAGATAATAGATTCAGTGAAGAAGGCCTCAAAGCTTCCGGTAACGGTAAAGTTTCGAAAAGGCTGGGATGACAGCTGCGTGAACGCAGTGGAATTTGCCCGAAATGCGCAGGCTGCGGGAGCTGACTGCATAACAGTCCATGGAAGGACCAGAGAGCAGTATTACAGCGGGAAGGCTGACTGGGACATAATAAGCGAAGTCAAGAAAAGCGTAAGTATCCCTGTTATCGCAAACGGAGACATATTTTCAATCGGCGATGCCGTAAATATAATTGAAAAGACCGGAGCGGATGCCTACATGATAGGCAGGGGCTCTCAGGGAAACCCGTTCATATTCAGCCAGATAAGGGATTTCATTGAAGGCAGTCCTGTAAGGGATATACCGGACACGGAAAAGATAGACGTGATGCTTGAGCATTATGACCTCTCGATAAAGTACAAGGGCGAGGATAAAACCGTAAGAGAAATGAGAAAACACATAGGGTGGTATCTCAAAGGCATGTACGGAAGTGCGAGAATGCGTGATGACATAAACCATATAGTAGACGCTGATGAAGTAAGGCAGATGCTCAGAGATTATCAGCTCAGCTTGACACAGAATGACTAGTTATGTATAATGTTAAAAATATATAAGAACATAATATAGTAATATATACTGGAGGAAACGGAAAAATGGATAATAATAAAGAAATACTTTTAACCCAGGAAGGATATGACAAGATCGTAGAAGAACTTGAATATCTCAAAGCTGTGAGAAGAGCTGAAGTTGCTGAGAGAATCAAGGTTGCCATATCTTTTGGGGATATTTCAGAGAATGCGGAGTATGATGAAGCCAAAAATGAGCAGGCTCAGATGGAAGAAAGAATCTTCAAGCTTGAGAATCATCTCAGGGCTGCCAAGATAATAGATGAGTCGACTATAGACCATGAGAAGGTTACTGTAGGATCTATCGTAAAGATTGAAATCAAGTATCCTAATGACAAGACTGTAGAGACAGAAGAATATACTATAGTAGGATCTGCTGAAGCGGACCCTTCAGAGGACAGGATCTCAAACGAGTCTCCGGTAGGAAGCGCGCTTCTTGGCAAGAAGGTAGGAGACAAGGTAAGCGTAAACGTTCCTGATGGAATAGCGAAAGCAAAAGTAATCGGAATAAGAAGGTAGTTTGTAATGCGCTGCAGAGCGCAGCCAGCAGTGGCATCAGATAAAAATATAAAAAAACAGGAGGATAAGAAAATGGGAATTGAAGCTAATTATAACGAACTTGTGCAGGTAAGGATCGATAAGCTTAAAAAGCTTCAGGAACAGGGTAAAGATCCTTATGTTCATGAAAAATTTGATTTTACAAACCACAGTGTAGATATACTCGAAAAATTTGACGAGCTCGAAGGTAAGGACGTAGCAGTAGCTGGAAGAATCATGCTCATGAGAGAGCATGGAAAAGCTACATTCGTTACGATTCAGGACTCAGAGGGCCGTGTTCAGATATATGTAAGAGCGGACAAGATAGGCGAAGAGAGCTACAATGATTTTATAACAAACGACATTGGAGACATAATAGGAATAAGAGGAACAGTGTTCAAGACTCAAAAGGGCGAGATATCAATCAGAGCCACTGAGGCAGTTCTACTGACGAAATCTCTGCAGCCTCTTCCTGACAAGCATTCCGGCCTGAAGGATCAGGACATGAGATACAGACAGAGATATGTAGACCTCATAGTAAATCCTGAAGTAAAGAAGGCATTCCTTTTAAGAAACAAGGCTACAAAAGCCCTGAGGGACTATCTTGATCAGAGAGGATTCATTGAGATGGATACCCCTATACTGAACACTATAGCCGGTGGAGCCAATGCGAGGCCTTTCGTTACGCATCACAATACGCTTGATATAGACATGTACCTGAGAATCGCGAACGAGCTTTATCTGAAGAGACTCGTGGTAGGCGGATTTGAAAAAGTATATGAGATGGGAAGAATGTTCCGTAACGAGGGAATGTCAATAAAGCACAATCCTGAGTATACAGCTATGGAGCTTTACTGGGCATATGTAGGATACGAGGAAATCATGGAGCTTACTGAGAATCTCGTAGCACATATGGCAGAAGCTGCAACAGGAAGCACTCTTGTAAACTATCAGGGAAAAGAGATAGACTTCAAGCCACCTTGGAAGAGAATGACTATGATAGATGCAGTAAAAGAATACGCAGGAGTGGACTTTTACAAGATACAGACAGACGAAGAGGCGATTGCGGCCGCTAAGGAAAAGGGCCTTGAGCTTACAGCTTCACAGATGACAAGAGGCCACATAATCAGCCTTCTTTTCGAAGAATACGGCGAGCAGCACCTTATCGAGCCTACTTTCATAACTCACCATCCGGTAGAGATTTCTCCGCTTTCAAAGAGAAATCCTGTGGATCCGAGACTTACTAACAGATTTGAGGCATTCGTGAATACATGGGAGATTGCAAATGCATTCTCGGAGCTCAATGACCCGATCGATCAGAGAGGAAGATTTGAGGATCAGATGAAGCAGAGAGAGCTTGGAGACGACGAGGCACATGATATGGACGAAGACTTCCTGAACGCTATTGAAGTAGGACTTCCACCTACAGGCGGACTTGGAATAGGAATCGACAGAGTGATAATGCTTCTGACAAACTCAGCATCTATAAGAGACGTAATACCGTTCCCTACTATGAAGCCTATAAAAGAAGATGTAGCAGAGTAATATAATTATATGATAAATCAAAGACCGGAGACCTTTCGCAACTGAAAGGAACCCGGTCTTTTTTATGCTGCCTTCCTGGATTTTCTGGTCACATACACGAATACCCCTATAGCGCTGAGGTATAGAACCGTAGTAAGGTAGTAGGGGCTGTGATAGCTGAAATGCTGCATCATGTAGCCGCCTATGCTTATTCCACCTGCTCTTGAAAGGCTGGAGAAAAGCGACAGAAGGCTGCTGAAGTTAGATCTCTCCACGGGCTCCACAAGATCCATGAAGATGCTTGTGTTCAGAGGGGTCGCCATGTTCATGAGGCCATTCCTCATAAAGAACGATATGTAGACAAGAACTATTCCCTGTGGAAATGCTATGCTTATTAGAAACGGAATGCTGAGCAGCTGGCACATGACCGCGGTCCTGTGCCTTCCCATGCTTCTGGTCAGATAGGGAACGAGGAGCCCTCCGGCTATGCATCCGAACTGAGCAAATGAAAGGATGGATCCGATCGAAGCATCCGTGAGCGACATGGAATATTTGAGATATATGCTGAAGAATGGCACGACCATGCCTGCACCTATGCCTGTGAGTGAATAATAGAGGATATAAAGGGCTATATCGGACCTTCTGATGATAGAGAACCCCTTTATGCATTCTCTCAGGCTTCGAGCCTGAGAGGTGTTATTTTCAGTGATGAGGCTTATAGGAAAAAGAAACAGCATGGTAAATACAGAAGATATCAGCGATATGTAAAAAATGGAATTTTTGAGCATCAGCGTATCGCTGAAAAAAGTGCTCAGATGGCCGCCGGCAAAGGATGCGGCCATGAATCCTGCAAATGTTATGACAAAATTGTGGCTGTAGGCCTTAAGGCGGTTTGAAGGCTCAGTGTTCTCAGCCAGGAACAGGCCTTCCGCCGTGGCTCTTATGCTGAGGCCGAATCCATTCAGGATAACGAAGGCAGTTATTGCTGTCAGGCTCCTGAAGGCCACCATGAAGACCATGGAGACGGATATGAGAGTGCAGCTGAGGTAAAAGCTCCTCTTCCTGCCGATGCGCTCGATAAGGTATGCACTTACTACCGAACCAAGCGCTATGGAAAGCGTATTGATTGAGAGTATGTTTCCGGCCACGGACTCGCTGTAGCCTATGCCTATGAGATACAGCCCTGCAAACATGCTGAAGATTCCCTGAGAAAATGCTGCTGAAAACGATATGAAATAGAAAAGCTTCACATTATCAAGTCTGTTGCTCAATGTCATTTGAATACCTCCAGACACGAAAAAAAGATGGGGTTCGCCCATCTTGATATATCTTATCTAAAATTATTGCCAGCTTTTTTGTATGCTTCATATGAAGAATATGTAACGTTTCTGCTGTCACCGGATGAGTATCTGCTTCTGGCAGCGGGTCTGGTCCTGTCTGGTCTTTTTGATTTGTGCACAGAGCGCTGTGCGAAAGATCTGCGCGCGGTTTGTGATTTATCTGAATGAGCGTTAAGTCCGCCACTGTAAAAATCATCGTTGCACAGATTTTTTTTGAAAATCTCAATATGTATGACCTGAAAAACTTTGCATGAAATAATAAAAAAAGCAAAAAGTAAAAGCAGACGTGGCACCATAAAAAATCAAACCCCCTCATTCAATGATTTATTATAACCTAAACAATGATTATATTACAATTGTCAAAAAATTGCAACGTCTAATATGATAAAATCTGTTAAAAATGTCCGCAAAAAATGCGGTCACAAATAAATTTGTACTTCCATCAAAGTTTTGTTATAATAATGTAAGTCAACAAGCAAGAGGAGTACGAACGTATGAACATAAAACTTACGATAGAATATATAGGAACAGCTTTTTCGGGATGGCAGAAACAGGAAAATTCAAATACCGTACAGGCTGCAATTGAGGATGCAATCAAGAAAATTACAGGAAAAGAATCAGAACTTACTGCATCTGGGAGAACGGATGCTGGAGTCCATGCCCTTGGACAGGTTGCCAATTTCCACACTGACACATCTATACCCCCGGAAAGGCTAAAATATGCTCTCAATTCGCAATTAAATGAGGATATCAGGATAATAGAGAGCGTTCAGACAGAAGACGAATTTCATTCGAGGTTTGGAGCGAAGAAAAAGACATATTTATACCGTATACAGACAGGAGATGTCAGGCGCCCGTTTGAAAAAAACAGGTCTTATTATGTAAAGGGAAGCCTTGACATAGACAAGATGAGAGAACAGGCCCGCTTCATTGTCGGTGAACACGATTTTTCTGCTTTCAAGTCAGAAGGATCTTCGGCAAGGAATTTCGTGAGGACGGTATATTCTCTTGAACTCAGGCAGAATGGAGACATAATAGAGATGGAGATAACCGGGAACGGATTTCTATACAACATGGTGAGGATAATTGCGGGAACTCTTATAGAGGCAGGAAGAGGAAGAGAAACAGACGTAAAAAAAATTCTCGAGTCCAGATCGAGGGAATTTGCTGGCCCGACAGCACCTGCAATGGGTCTGTATCTAAAAAATGTGTGCTATTCTATTGACAAGGAGCTCTAAATGCCTTATAATCTTAAAGAATGTGTAAATTATATGTCCACTGCCCCGGACTTTATTCATACACTATAGTGAGCTTATTTATTTAAGGAGGAATTAGAATGAAGTCTTACATTTCTAAACCTGCAGAAGTTACAAGAAAATGGTATATTGTCGATGCAGAGGGAAAAACATTAGGAAGACTTTCAACTGAGATAGCGAATATCTTAAGAGGAAAGAACAAAGTAACATATACTCCACACGTTGATGGCGGAGATTTCGTAGTAGTAGTAAATGCTGAGAAAATAGCAGTAACAGGAAAGAAACTTGATCAGAAAATATACAGACACCATACAGGTTATATCGGAAACATGAAGGAAGCTCCTTTAAGAAGAATGCTTGCTGAGAAACCGGAAGAAGTTATCAAGGCTTCTGTAAACGGTATGCTGCCAAAATCTAAATTAAGATCTCCAATGCTTAAGAGACTTAAGGTATTTGTTGGACCACAGCACACTCATGCAGCACAAAAATTAGAAACTTTAGAGATATAATTCAGGAAAGGAGAAACATTCATGGCTAAGGTACAATATTATGGAACTGGAAGAAGAAAAAGCTCTGTAGCTAGAGTAAGACTTTTACCAGGACAGGGAAACATAGTAATTAACGGAAGAGACATAGAAGAATATTTTGGATATGAGACTCTTAAGAGAGACGTTCGCAGACCTCTTCAGATGACTGATACACTATCAAAATATGATGTATTCGTAAATGTTAACGGTGGAGGATTCACTGGACAGTCTGGAGCTATCAGACACGGAATATCAAGAGCGCTTCTAAAGGCAGATGCAGAATTAAGACCAGCTCTTAAGGCAGCAGGATTCCTTACAAGAGATGCAAGAATGAAGGAAAGAAAGAAATACGGACTTAAGGCAGCGAGAAGAGCTCCTCAGTTCTCAAAAAGATA
>SAAM01000528.1 GCA_009929415.1 Clostridia bacterium
ACTGAACATGTATCCTGTATATATTACTAAAACTTCCACCTTCCTTCCTAACAGTCCGGTCCAGAATGATGAGATAGAGCAATACATCGGTATGATTGGGGGAAAACCTTCAAGGGCAAAGGACATTATTTTACGTAACAATGGCATCAAGGAGCGCTATTATGCACTCGACAAGAGTGGTAACATAACTCATTCTGCCTACGATATGGCAGTTAAGGCTATTGAGAAGCTTTACGATGAGAATCTTAATGTGGATAACCTGGAGTTACTGGCAGCCGGTACAACATCTCAGGAGATGATAATGCCGTCGCATGCTGTTCAGATACATGGTGAGATGGGGGGGACAAACCATACGGAGGTTGTCTCGTTCGCAGGATCTTGCTGCAGTGGGATGCATGCCTTGAAATATGCCTACCTGTCACTCGCGTCCGGAGATAAGAAAAATGCAATTGCACTGGCTTCCGAGAGGCTTTCTGCCTGGATGCGGTCAAATTACTTTAAAAAAGAGTATGAAGATCTTCAAAAACTGAAAGACGATCCAATAATAGCATTCGAAAAGGACTTCCTCAGATTCATGTTATCTGACGGTGCAGGTGCTGTCAGACTGGAGAGAGAGCCGGTGAAGGAGGGACTATCTTTTAAGATAAACTGGATTGAACTCACCTCTTATGCAAATACATTACCGACATGCATGTACGCCGGGGCAGATTATGATCAGAACGGAAACCTGAAGGGCTGGACACATTTCCCTGAAGAGGAGTGGGCAAGCAGGACTCTGTTTTCAATTAAACAGGATACAAAGCTTCTGGGAGAGAATATTGTTAAGATGGGTGGAAAGTTCTTCCTGGAACTTATCAAAAAACACAATATAAAGGTGGACGATATTGACTGGTTTCTTCCTCACTTGTCATCTATGTATTTTAAAATCAGAATAGAGAGATTGCTGAATGATATTGATTGCAGGATTCCGGCCGAGAAGTGGTTCCTGAATCTTCCATATGTAGGAAATGTTGCCGCCGCTTCTGCCTTCCTGATGCTTGATGAACTGGCACGGACGAAAGATCTTAAAAAGGGACAAAATATACTTTTCATGGTTCCTGAAAGTGCCCATTTCTCTTATGCATATGTATACCTAACTGTTTGCTGATCATGAAAATCAATGAAGTGCCGCAGGATGGGGAGATTCTCAAAGGCACCCCGGTAAGAGATGTTTGCTATGCTCTTGATGAGGATGGTAACTACAAGGAGGTGATTAGTGTTGGCTGGGATCCCAAAAATGATGCAATAAATTTTGCCTGGAGTGCGATAAACGAGGAGTCCGAAAAGATCCGCCAAGAGGTGATTTCAGGCCGACAGAGCCCTTTATCTTACCATTTAAGCAGATTGGTAATGACACCTGAAATTCTGGCCCAATACACCGGATTTTCCAGGAGAGATGTGAAGAGATTCTGCAACAAGCCTGAAATATTCTTTAAACTCAGTTATGACGATCTGTCAAAACTGGCTGCCGGACTCAACATAACTGTGGAACAACTAATATCTTTGGATTAACAA
>SAAM01000529.1 GCA_009929415.1 Clostridia bacterium
CTGGGATCTCTGAATTCATAAACTTCAGCGCCGCACATTCTGAAGAATTCGATTGGCAGAAGCTCAAGCTTGTTTCCTGAGCGCTCATATACGCAGCGATAGAGGTCATAGTGAGCCTCACTGAAATCAGAAACTTCAATCCTCGATATATGCAGGCCATTTCCTTTTTCAAGCGCAGTCCTTATTCTCCTTCTGTAGCTGCTTCTCAGAGAATTCATGTAGTCTTCAAAATCCGTGAACTCATTTTGGAAAACGAAGCTAGAGAGAGTGCATCCTCCGCCGGGCAGCTCTGTATCGCTGTTCAGTATGAGGGTAAGGCCATTAAGCTCTTTTATCATATCAAGGGCACCATCCATGCTCCCGAATACTCCCGGGATCTCAACTGAGACAGGCATGGCGGCAATCCTTACAGTCATGGCGAGCTTGAATTTTTTTGTAAAGTTGAAGAGGTTGAGCCTGTGCATGTAGGTGACGAGAAGTGTGTTATTTTTTATGTGGTATCTCTGTCTGCAGGGATTGACTTTTTCCAGAAGAAGCAGGATGTCTCTGACGTCATCTTCCATGTCGAAACGCTTCATGTTGAAATTTTCTGTGTCTGAATACTTTATATCTGCAATACTTTTGTATGATTTCACCCTAAAGCTCCTTTACATATGCCGAGTAGGTCTTTGAAACTCCGTCTGCCCATTTGTATCCAAAATTGCCTGAGAGGTAGTTTTCCTTCAGCACCCATCCGGATTCAAAGGAATCGTATCTTCCCTTTGTAAGGCTTAGGCAGCAGTCAAAAAGTGCAAGGATCGCGCCTTTTTTCTGTTCTTCCTTTATGACGCCCATCTCCACGATCTTGAATTTTCTCAGGCTGTTTCTTTTCATTGCGGCCTTTATTACCGTCCTCACTCCGACCGTTTCTCTCTGATCCATGAGCTCGTGAAAGTCAGGATACCAGAGCATGAAGCCGACTTCGACCCCGTCCTTCTGGACGAACAGAAGATTCTCATTCCTGATGAGAAAGCGCAGGTCCCTGAACAGCTCGAGGTCTTCCTTTTCGTCCCTGCTGTAGTAAAATAAATGGTCGCGGAAGGCATCGTTGTTGAGCCGGGTATATATCAGGGCTTCGCGCTCGATATTCCTGAGATCGGAAGTCCTTACCGTGTATCTGCCGGAGAGCCTTTTTCTCATGCTGTCATCGATCAGGGAGAACTCATTTTTCATATCCTTGAAGAACGTGACCATGGGAATTTCCTTAAAGCCATGCTCCCTGAAGTATCTGTGGATGAATTCATAATTGTGCGCCATCCCAAAGCTCTGAGGCCTGTCATATGAATCAGATAGAAACCCGAGACCGTAGTTTACGTGTATGTTGAGCGAGGCGCAGATTTTCTGAGTGCCCCATCTTTGAGACACCTCAAGAGCCTTCGCGTATATCAGCTCGAATGCCTCATTGCTGTATATTCTGGATTCAAAAAAGCTGATCTGCAGATATTCCTTCATCCTCGAGGCTCTTGCAAGCACGCAGCACATTATTACGCTGCCCTCGCTTTTGACCATAAGA
>SAAM01000530.1 GCA_009929415.1 Clostridia bacterium
GGCAGTATCAAAATCGCGCATTTCTCCGATCATGATGATGTCGGGGTCCTGCCGCAGTATCGATCTGAGTGAAGAAGAAAATGTAAGCCCGGCTTTGTCATTTACCTGTACCTGTCCGACACCCGGGAGGTCGTATTCAATAGGGTCTTCAACTGTTATGATGTTTACCTGCGGTCTTGCCAGTGCCTGGAGGATCGCATAAAGGCTCGTGCTCTTGCCAGACCCGGTCGGTCCTGTGAAAAGTATCATGCCGTTTGGCCGCCTTATCAGGTCTTCCAGCCGTTTTCTCTCGTCAGGCTTCATACCAAGTTCTTCAAGAGTAAGAAGTCCCCTTGCCTTATCCAGCATTCTCATAACTATGCGTTCCCCGTGCTGCGTTGGCAGGGTGCTTACCCTGATGTCGACCATTCGGTCTCCAAGGCTTATCCCTATTCTTCCGTCCTGAGGAATAAACCGCTCGGCGATATCAAGGTTGGCCATTACTTTTATACGACTTGTGACAGGTGCCTGGTGTCCCTTGGAAAGGATGTACTTGTCGTGAAGCACTCCGTCTACCCTATATCGGACCGTCATCCTGTCCTCATATGGCTCTATGTGTATATCAGTCGCCCTCTCTTTAATAGATTCGACCATAATACCATTGACAAGCTTGATCACAGGAGCGTCCACGGTATCGCTCATAACTTCCTGACGCGCAAGTTCAGAAAGGTCGTTGACCTCTTCTATGTCATTGAGAGTCTCCTGTGCCACGCCGCTTTTAATATCGTAAAGTGCGCGAATAAGGTCCCTGATGTCAGCTGCATCATGTATTTCAGCTTCGCATGCAAGGCCGGCCCTTGACGCTACAAGCTGAGCCTCGGCAAAAACTGCCATATCAGACAGGGCGACAACAAGGATATCCCCGTCCTTTCTGACGGGGACTATTCCTTTTTCCCTGAGCGCATCAAGTGATACTCCCTGAGGTATAAGTTCTATAACAGCTTCCGGAGAAGGCAGTTTGTTTATCGAGATCATTTGCCTTTTGCCTCCATTTCCTTCACAAGCTCATCGTATCGAGTCTGCCAGTCTTTTTTAACGTTATCTTCAGCAGTGCCCTCACTTACCTGTTCTTTTATCTCCGGCATCTTCGGGATCATCATCTCTTTTGTGACACCCTCCTGTCGGACAGCCTTTTCGTAATCCTGATGGTTATCCATAAGAAGGGTCCTTTCTGCTTCCGAAAGCTGCTGTCCGTCGGTGATTATCTGGTTAGACATCCTTGCCGCCTCTTTCGGGTCCTCCAGTATGTAAGGAGTAAGGAAGATCATAAGGTCGACCTTTTCCCGCTGCTTCTCACTGGATTTGAACAGGTTGCCGATAAGGGGTATGTAGGAGAGCAGGGGGACCCTGTTCTTCAACACCTTCTCCGCTTCCCTGATAAGGCCGCCTATGATTATTGTATCTCCGTTCGCAACCATAACGTTTGTCTTGACCTCACGCTTTGATGTGACCGGTGTCGGCGATCCCATGGTGGTGAGCAGGTCCTCGACTCTTTGTTCTATTTCAAGGGA
>SAAM01000078.1 GCA_009929415.1 Clostridia bacterium
AAAGCACAGGCATCGATGTCGAACATGCCGCCGATTACCGGAGTTCCTGCATTGAGGCCGCACTTTTCAGCAGCCTGTTCGGTCACATAGCCTGCAATCTCGGTTGCTGTACACAACGGGGGCAAAGCATCATGTACCTCGCTGATACCGAACAGCTTCAAGAGCTCATCATCATAGGTACGAGTGTGCAGGTTGAGGAAGTTTGCACCTGAATAGTCGGTATACTCCGCCTTTGCCTCACCGGTAAGCCTGAATCTCACATAGTCCTTGCACTCAAACACATACTTGATATTCGTATAAGACTCGGGTTCGTTATCCTTCAGCCAAGCCAACAAAGCAACCGGCTGGCAGGCCATGATATGTTGGCAGGAGAGCGCAAACACCTTCTGCTCTGTACCATCCTGAGCCCATTTCTTTGGGTATTCATATGCGCGGTTGTCGGTGGAAATGATACCGTAGCGAACAGGACGGTCATCCTTTCCCCATAGATATAGACCCTTTCCATGACCGCAGATTCCTACGCCGGCAACATCGTCGGCCGAGATGCCAGTCTCCTCAAGAACCCCCTTGATTACTGAACAGTTGGCTTCCCACATCTCTTCCATGTCGCGCTCTGTGTACCCTGGACGGACGGCAATCATGGCAGTGGCTTTACTGCAAATACCAACCTCATTTCCCTCAGCATCAAACAGCGCTGCTTTTGTCGTAGTTCCGCCATTATCAAGCCCGAGATAATACTTCATTGTTGACTCCTTTCATTCAGAGTAGCCTTAGAGGCGGCAAGCATTTCTATTCCCTTTTTGAATTGTTCTTCCATCCACAAGCGTGAACGTAAAACCTCGGATTCGGAGAATGTAACATCTTCGTACCACATCTCCATCATATAAGGTCCGGTATAATTTAGTCTTTCAAGTTGTGCAAAACGCTTGGAGAAATCAACGCAACCTGATCCGAACGGAACGCACTTGAATTTGCCCGGGAAGGACTCAGTGACAGAAAGCGTATCCTTGAGGTGAACCCCAACGATGCTCGATATTCCTCGCTCCAATTCAAAATCAACATCGTTCTCCGGCCATGCCGAAAGATTTCCGATATCGGGGTACACCTTATACCATGGTGAATTAATCATCGCCTCATAGGCCATGTGCTTTGAGATGGAGTTAAGAAAAGGAGTATCCATTATTTCCATTGCAAGCATCACCTGCTTCTGCTCAGCCACCTTGGCAGCCCAAGCCATCGCCTGACGGAAATACATGACAGACTGTGGCGTAGAAGGTTCATAGTACACGTCATAGCCGGCAAGCTGGATGACTCTGACCCCTGCATGGTTGCAAAAATCAACCGCTTTCAGCAAAAGTTCATGAGCCTTTTCCCGCACTGCAGGATCTTTGGAACCGAAGGGAAACCTTCGGTGAACAGAGAGACACATCGACTGGCAGGTCATTCCCGATACCAGAGCAGCATGCCTGAACTCTTCAATTTGTTCCAGACTCCAGTCAAGCCGTGTCAGCCTCTCATCGGTTTCATCGATGCTTATTTCGAGAAAGTCAAAACCAAGCTGTTTTGCTTTTGCAAATCTCTCGTGCCAGTTGAATTTTGGATCCAGCGCTTTCTCATACAACCCCAACAGATGATTACCTAACACTGATCACTCCTATACTAAAGTCCTCGGGGAACGCACAGAGGTCGTCGACAAACACATGGTAGAGTACCAAGAACACATCAGTATAGAGCGATGTCGACCTATGTGGCACGCCTCCCACCCTCTCATCAGCAAAGTCACAGGCAGCCAAACAGCATGCCTGTGACACATAATATTACCATACAACAAGTGCTGCGCACCTGCATATGCGAACTTACTTATCTCTCACCAACTCCAGTACGATAGCGACTATATTCCAAATCGAACTCAGAATCTGCCAGACAAGAAATAGTATTAAGGCAATCGATACGATTGTTGCAAGCATAATCATGTGCAATACCCCCCTTACGCCTTTTCTCTAATCCGTTCGCCTGTTTCGATGTCGAACAGGTGAGTCTTTTCTCCCCGGACCTCAAGCTTGACTACATCATCCCTTCGGTACCGTCTCTCATCCTCGGTGATCAGCATAAGCAACATATCACCGACATGAATGCCGATGCGCCGCTCATCACCCAGGTTCTCGAATGTCGCAATATGCTCAGGTGTCCCTACAGAGTCCTCGCCGCCGATCAACACATCCATCGGTCGAACACCGACCTTGCAGCGGAAACCGTCCTGGATTACGTCATAATATCGTCTTGGAACAGTGATCTGGAGATTACTGTTCTCGAATGAGAAAAAGTAGACTCCTTCCTTCTTGATGATTTTCGTCTCAAGAATATTCATCGGTGGTTCACCAATGAAGGATGCAACGAACTCGTTGGCAGGATCATCATATACCTCAGTCGGGGTTCCGAACTGCTGCAGAACACCGAAATTGATGATGGCGATCCTGTCGGCAAGGGACATTGCTTCCAACTGGTCATGCGTTACATAGATTGTGGTGCATTTGATTTTGTTTATCAGGCGCTTAATCTCAATACGCATGGCCTGGCGGGCTTTGCCGTCAAGGTGTGAAAGCGGCTCATCCATCAAAAGAATTTCCGGCTCCCTAATGATTGCACGAGCAATGTTCACACGCTGTTTCTGTCCACCGGAAAGTTTGACAGGCATCTTTTCCAGAAGGTCCTCAATCTGCATCAGTGGTGCAATTTCTCGGACTCTTCTATCAATCTCAGCACTATCAACCCCTTTAGCCCTAAGATTAAACGCAACGTTCCCGTACACATTAAGAGGAGGATACATTGCATAATCCTCGAAGGCCAGACCTATCTTTCGATCCTTTGGGTGAAGGTCATTGATAAGACAATCATCAATATAGATATTCCCTTTCGTAATGTCTTCAAGACCGGCAATCATACGGAGCGTGGTTGTTTTCCCGCATCCGGAAGGCCCAAGTAAAGCAACAAACTCTCCCTGCTCACATTTAAGGTTCAAATCATTTACGGCATAATCATTAACGGTTCTCTTCTTTTTACCGGAATTGTCATATCGTTTGAATAAATGTTCTAGAGTCAGACCAGCCATTATCGAACCTCCTGTATTGTTGCTAAAGCCTTCACGGCCTCTTCATCATATCTGACAATGTAATTCTTCGATTCGCAGTCAAATACAATGGACTTCCCGATTTCAGGATGGATGTAGATATCGCTGTCTATTCGGACCCTCAAGCCGTTCGGAGCAATCATGCGAAGCTGGTAGTCACCGCAATCGGCAATAATTACCGATTTGTTCCCGATACTCTCATAGCTGTACACCGTTGCCTTAAAGTAACCCTCAATCTTCTCGAAGCTGTATTGGATGTGCTGGGGGCGGATTCCGATATCGACACAGCGAAGAGCAAGCTCACCGATCTTTACCATAACCTTCTCATCCACAGGCATTTCCATACTGATCTTCTTACCGAGTACTTCAAAGCAGAGGTTGTATTTGTTTCCCTCAACTTTAATCGTGGAAGGGATGATATTGATCTGAGGTTCACCCATTAAAGAGGCAACAAACTCATTGATCGGCATATAGTATATTTCATCACCGGATCCAATCTGAATGATCTTACCCTTATTGATGATGGCAATCCTATCGCCTAATGCCATGGCTTCCATAAAGTCATGTGTAACATAGATACAAGTCGAGCCAAGGTTGGCCTGCATTTCCTTCAGCTCCGTACGCATGGAGTTTCTGAGTTTTGCGTCCAAGTGAGCAAGTGGCTCATCCATGAGAAATACATTAGGGTCGCGGACTAGTGCCCGTCCCATTGCCACACGCTGCTTCTGGCCGTTGGACAACTGGCTCGGCAACCGCTCGAGCAAATTCTCCATCTTCATCATCTTCGCAGCGGCATACACCTTTTCCTTGATGGTATTCTCATCGGTTTTGTAGAGCTTGCTTCTAAGGGGAGATGCCATATTGTCATATACGGTCATGTTGGGGTAAAGCGCATAGTTCTCAAATACCATTGCAACATTCCGGCGGGCCGGATCGACCAGATTCATCAATTGGTCATTAAATGATATGGTCCCTTCATCTGGAATCAAAATACCAGCAACACAATTCAGAATGGTTGTCTTTCCTGCACCAGCCGGCCCGAATAATACGAAGAACTCATTATCATGAATCTCGAATGAAATACCGTCGAGTGCGCATACCTTTCCAAACGTTTTCTTAACATTTTCAAACTTAATTCTTGCCATATCAAACCTTATCCTTTAACCGCACCGAAACTCAGTCCGCGCACAAGATGCTTCTGAATAAACAGTGCAAATACGATAGCAGGAAGTGCTGAGACTGTTGCCGCAACGGCAAGGTTCCCGTAACGGGCAGTGTCAGTACCAAGATATTTGGTGATTGCTACAGTGACAGGATACACTTTGCTACTGGCGAGAATCAGCGGGAATGTAAACGAGTTCCATGAAAAAATGAATGCCAACAATGCAGAGGAGACAAGGCCCGGTTTGATAAGAGGTATAAGCATCTTGAAGAAAATCTGATACCACGGATAGCCGTCTACTTGCGCAGCATATTCGATCTCAACGGAAATATCCTCAAAGTACCCTCTTACTACCCAAATCAGTAGAGGGAGCGAAATGAGCTGATAGACCCAAATCAAGCCTATATAGCTGTCATAGAGGCCCATCTTCTGATAGAGCATGAAGAGAGGAAGTACTACAAGAATCTCCGGTGCGAACTTGAAGGAAAGAATCTGGAAAGCCAGCTCCTCCTTCCTAGGGAAGTTGTATCGTGCAAGTGCATATGCTGCAGGAACACCGACGATCACAGAGACGAGAACGGCACCTCCGGAAACAATGAGGCTGTCTGTGATGTATCTTACGTAATCTGAACGCAACAATACTTCCTTATAGTTCGACAATGTCGGATTGAAGATGAAAGTTGTGGTGAAAACCTCTGTATCTGCCTTAAAAGAGATCATAACCATCCAAAGCAACGGAAACAGAGCAAAAATTGCATAGATTATCAGCAGAATATTCATTAGCGCGGTTAGTGCACCTTTTTTGCCTTTATTCATAATACCCCCTTCCTCACTCTTCCAGACCAGAGGCCTGCCTTTGTGCAAAGCGCTGGCGCTTTACAATAAACTTAGCCATCACATTGATGATAAGCCAAAGAACCAAAATGAATGAGATTGCAGATCCAAATTTCTGAAACTTGAATCCCTTCTGATACGAAGTCAACGAAAGCGACATGAGCGTATCGCCGGGACCGCCCTTCGTAAGTGCGAATATGACCGCATACTCCTGAAGTGCAGCCATCAATCTGAACAAGAGTGCGATGTAGAGACTCGGTTTGAGCATCGGGAGGGTCAGGTTCTTGAAATTGAACCAAGCACTTCCGCCGTCAATCTTGGCTGATTCGAACGGTGACTTGGGAAGGGATTGAAGTCCCGCAAGCACTAGAAGAATGACGAATGACGTGTTGATCCATACATCGATCATCACTACAGTCATGAGCGCAGTCCCAGGGGCTGACGCCCAAGGGAAATTATAAACTCCGAATATATTAAACAGTTTTTCTACAATACCTACTGAACTGTTCAGCATGAGCTGCCAAACAATCGTTGCAGTAACAGGAGCAACCATGAGTGGGAATACGAGCAAAACACGTAATACTTTCGAAAGCCAATTGTTCAGACTATTGAGAAGGAGAGCGATTCCTAGACCAAGGAGGATCTCTATCGCAGTGGAGAACAATCCATATAAAAGTGAAACTGTGAGAGCATTCCAGAATTCCCTGGAAGTCAACATGTTGACCCAGTTATCGAGACCAACAAACCTATGAGTAGGAAATTGGAATGAATAATTCGTAAACGAATACCAGATTGCCATCACAAATGGAACCATAATGCCAATTGTAATGATCAGTGACGGGGCAACAATAAGATACGGCCTTACCCGTACCTTGAAAGGGACTTTGTTCAAATCAGCTTTCTTGATGCCCAAGTTATCTTTTTGCATAACAGCACCTCTTGCAACAAACATAAAAGCACGGAGTATGGATTGGCCTATGCTCCGTGCTTATTAGCAGACTAACTACCTAGGTTATTCAACTTTAAGATCAGCAACGATAGAATCCATCGTCTTCTTCAATTGATCCATTGCAACCTGGACAGACGGGTACTTGTTGGTGGTAACCAGCTCTTGCAGAACCTTTGCCCATTCAGTGGTGGTTTCAACGAAATACGGCTGTGCAGTGAAGAAGATGCTTGCATTCTTCGACACAGTGCTGAATGCCTCATAGTAGCCTTCTGCATCAGCAACAGAATTTCTGTAAGCCTGGCTGGTCAGAACAGATGTGCGCGGAGTATCGGTACAAGCACCTTCCGTACCGGACCAGAGCATGAACTCGGGGCTGGTGAAGTGCTGCATGAAGTACCAAGCCGGTCCCTTCTTCTTAGAGGCAGAGTTCATAGCCATGGACCATACCCAAAGGTTGGATTTCATATCAGCTTCGGTCTTGCCAGCGGATACCGGATAAGGAACCATACCGAATGCAAGGTTGCCAGCCTGAGAAGAAGCACCCTTCACGTTCTGAGTGTATCCACCTCTGTCAGCATCCCACATCATTGCTGCCTTACCAGCACCAAGATCAGCACCGCACAACTCCCAACCGTAGCTTGCCCACTGAGGAGCACCACCGTTCTTTACCAGGTCAACCCAGTACTCGGTCATAGCGACAGCTTCAGGAGAGTTTACACGGCTCACGAGCTTTCCATTGACAACTTCAAAATCCTTTGCACCCCATGTCGAATAGAGGGACATGTATGCAGGGTGGATGGTGCCCCAGTCGGGGAGGCCGCGAACTGCGAGACCATAGGTTCCGCTTCCGCCAAATCCCTTCAGAGCCTTTGCAACACTCAGTAGCTCTTCAGCAGTCTTCGGAGGATTCAGACCCTTATCAGCAAGGACTTTCTTGTTGTAGGTGAGAATGTTAACTTCCCAACCCATCGGAAGTGCCCACTGAGAACCCTTTCCAACCGGGTGACCGGGCTTGAGGTCCCACTTCAGAGCATCGATTACACCAGGAATGAAGTCGGCATAGTTCCAACTCTTATCGGTGAGCGATGCATTGTTGATGTAGTTTTCCAACGGCTCTACGTTACCAGCGGTTGCATATCCCCAAGACTGATAAGCACCAGTCATGAAGACATCAATCGAACCAGAGCGGCTAGCAAGCTCTACATTCAGCTTCTCGAAGTAGTTACCTTCGGGCATGCTCGAATAGTTTACCTTGATACCAGTCTTATCAGTGAAATCCTTCAGCTTTGCTTCAACAGCACTAGCGTAGGTGTGATCGCTGAAGAGAACGGTAATCTCACTTCCGGCATACCTTTTCAAATCAAAATCGCCTGTCACTGATGTTGCATCAAGCACGGTGCTTGCTGCGTCCTTGGATCCCTGTGCAAATACGCTCGGCATAAGGACCGCAAGAATCATGAAAACCACTAAAAACTTTTTCATCCTTTTTCCTCCTTAATACTATATCCTTCTTATGAAAGATAAAAACCACAAACACTCGTCACAAAAACCAAAACCCTTTCAGGTTAATCGAACTTGATGACTACCTTCAAATCGCCTTCAGCCCCGCCGGCAAGTTTGAAACCCCTCTCCCAATCCTCCAGAGAGATTGTGGTTGTAACTATTCCATCGGTTTTCAAGTTACCCTTACTCATATTCTCAATCACAAATGGATAAGCATACGGGCTCAGGTGCGCTCCCCTAATATCAAGTTCCTTTCGGTCGCCGATAATCGACCAGTCAACGGTTGTTTCCTTAGAAAAGACTGAGAATTCTACAAAAGTACCAAGCTTCCTGATGATGGTGAGGCCCTGAATCACGCTTGCCGGGTTTCCAGTTGCTTCGATGTAGATGTCACAACCATATCCTTCGGTAAGAGCCTTGATTTCCTTGTCGATATCGCACTTGCCGGGATTCAGGATCAGGTCGGCACCAAACTCCTTGGCCTTTGCCAAGCGGTTATCCTGCATGTCGAGAACGATCAGCAACTTAGGATTCTTCATACGCGCATAGGTAACCATGCCGAGTCCGAGCGTGCCGGCACCGGAGATGACGACCACATCCTCGTTGGAGATCTC
>SAAM01000531.1 GCA_009929415.1 Clostridia bacterium
GAATGAGTTGAATATCTCCAGGGATGAGTTCCATGGAGAGTGGAATTACTGGGTGTCTCCATCAGAGACTTTTGCATAGATTATTTTTTAACAGATCCTAAGCGTTATGATCTGCGCTAACCGATATAACTTCACCGTCTTCATCGATCAGTTTCGCTCTTATTCGTACTTGACATCGGACAGGGTGAATATCATTCTTGAGATTTAGGTAAGCACTGTTGGAGGTACAGGCATCATGACTATTCTTTACATAAGAGAGGCTATCCATCTTAAACTACATAGCGAACCAGGGGCTGTTTCAAAAGTCTGATGCAAAATCAGGTTAAGGATCAGCTCCATATTTTATGACAGCCTCCAGAACCATGCACTGCTTGAGCGAATGGACATCACGGACTACATAAAGCCCCAGGCAGTACATGGAATACAATGCTTCCGGCGACCACTATACCTGCAAGGCGGGCGCAGGCTGGTTGCGACGCACACCCGCAAATCAAAGAGCCAGTATGGGTTCGTCTCCGTCCTCACCAGGTATTCCTGCAAGAGGGGTGCGTATCCTGTCCGCTGAGGAAGTCGTGCATAAAGGGCAGCAAGAGAAAATACAAGACATTCGAGGGATAAGCGCAAAGCTGGCAGAATACCGCAAGGTCGCACTGGAGAACATAACAACCGACTTCGGCACCTCAGTAAGGGTGAACAGGAGCATACAGGTGGAGGGGGCCTTCGCCCAAATCAATGCGAACCTCTCCTTCAGGCGCTTCATATGCTTCGGCAGCGAACGCACCACAACTGAGTGGATGCTGATGTTCCTTGCGATGAACGCCATCCGTCTGGGACACCGGATGACCAAGAATCTGACGGGCATCCCGTTCTGGTACAAGTCCACAGCTTAGGCTTCATAGTTTTTTCAGTTTTCCAGCAAAACAGTGTATTTACAGTGGCTTTGGAAATCACTCACGGTACAGCTATGCCCGCGAGTGCTTGGATATTTCCAATTCTGCAAGCATTTGGCATGATTCTACAAGTTGATGGATCCCGTTCAAAACAAGAAAGGCTGTCTCAAAAGATTTTTACTTTTGAAACAGCCATACTACCTAGGGACATCAACAAGGTGGCCATTCCTGGTCACCTTTTCACTTGCTCTCTAGCGCAGGATCCTATCCAGCACCGAAGCATTGTTTCTCCATTTGTCCTGGGCCTTTACCCTGAGGTCAAGCTGTAGTTTCTTGCCAGGGAAGATTGCCCTGATCTCAGGGGTGCATCCCTTTCTGATTTTCGTGATGTTCGCTCCGCCCTTTCCTACAACAATACCTTTTTGAGTCTCTCGCTCCACGATGATGGCTGCCCGTACCCAGATGGTATTGGTCTCTTCATTGTGCTCGATGTCCTCAACGGTCACGTAGATGGCATGAGGGATCTCCTCGGCCATCCTTTCCTGGCAGGCACAGAGATTTGCCATACTGATAGCTATTTTTATTGTTTGTGGTATGATAAATACTGTGTTATACTGAATATACATTAAAAATGTATCCGCCTGAAAAGTTTCTATTC
>SAAM01000532.1 GCA_009929415.1 Clostridia bacterium
ATAAATAAATGCCCAGAACAGGTTCTGTCTAATGAGGCGCACTGTCTTTCCGGACAACTCTATTGCTCTTGGCAGGAGTCTCAGATCATTGGTCATAATGGTCATCATAGATACATCCATTGCTATGTCTGTTCCTCTTCCCATAGCAACGCTGACATCAGCCCTTGAGAGGGCCTGAGAGTCATTTATGCCGTCGCCTACCATCGCAACCTTTGCGCCACTCTGTTGTAAAGATATAATATAATTCTCTTTATCAGAAGGAAGTGCGTCAGCAAAAAAGTGATTAATTCCGGCCTGACTCGCTATAAATCTGGCTGTCAGTGAATTATCTCCGGTTAACATATGGACTTTAATTCCCATATTCTTAAGTCGCTCAACAGCAGATACTGAGCCAGCATTAATTTTATCGGCAGCTGCAATTACTGCCAAAAGAGTATTCTCTCTTCCATAGTAAATAATACTAAGCCCTCTTCCCTGCCAATCCTCTGTTAAAGCCCTTATCTCATGTGGTATATCACAACTTACCATCTCTGCATTTCCGGCCCACCAGATCTCTCCGTTATACTGACACTTAACACCCTTGCCTGTGATACTTTCAAAATCAGAGATATTTACTGAACCATCAGTAGCTCCAAGCTCATATTCTGCCCACTCTACAGTTGCCTCAGCAAGGGGATGTTCGGATTTTCTCTCCATCTCTGCCAGAACGGCAAGGTGGCTCTCCTCCCCGGTATATTTATAATTTGTAACTGAAGGAATTCCCTCTGTGATAGTTCCTGTTTTATCCAGGACAACATCATTAATATTCATTATCTGCTCAAGTGCAGTTGCGTCTTTTATTAGGATATGCTCCTCTGCAGCCTTTCCTATTCCAACCATAAGAGCAGTAGGTGTTGCAAGGCCGAGTGCGCACGGGCAGGCTATTACCAGTACTGAAACTGCAGAGAGGAGTGCGTGAAAAATGTGCTCACTTCCGCCAATAATCAACCACAGAATTAATGTTAACATAGAAAGAACCAGTACTGAAGGGACAAAAACAGCTGCAATTTTATCAACAATTCTTTGGACTGGAGCTTTACTCCCCTGTGCCTCTTTAACCATTGCAATAATCTTTGATAAAACAGTCTCGCTTCCCACTCTGGTTGCTTCAAAATTAAAGCTCCCCTTTTGGTTTATGGTACCGGCAAGTACACTATCTCCTCTTCTCTTTAAAACCCCTATCGGCTCACCGGAAATCATACTCTCATCCACATATGAGTCACCCTCTGTTAATAATCCATCAACAGGAATTTTCTCACCCGGCCTGACAACTACAATCTCACCCGCCTTAATAGTTGAGACAGCCACCTCAATTCTTTCACCATTTCTGATTACAGTAGCTGTTTGGGGAGCAAGTCCCATCAACTTTTTAATTGATGCGGTGGTGTTCCCCTTTGCCCTCTCCTCAAGAAATTTGCCCAAAAGAACAAAGGATATTATCATAACCGCTGCTTCAAAATAGACTACGGGCTGCAATCCTCTTTCCAGCCAGAATGAGGGCCATATTG
>SAAM01000533.1 GCA_009929415.1 Clostridia bacterium
TACCAGAGCTATCCTTTCCTTCTGCATCAAATTCCCCCTCTCAAAAACTCAAGGGCTGCTTCCAGCTCTTCTGGTCCTGAGACCGGATATGGTCTCTTGTTCTTTGATATCTTCCTGATCAGTCCTGAAAGGACACTCCCGGGGCCGAGCTCTATATATCCTTCAGTACCCTTGTTCTCCATTTCAAGTACGCTCTGCATCCAAAGCACAGGCGAAAATGTCTGCATGTAAAGGGCTTCTTTAAGGGTCCCCACATCCTGGACCGCCTTTGCTGCAGCATTTGTAACTATTGGACAACCGGGATCGTTCCAGCTTATATTCTCAAACTCATCTCTCAGCTTAAGTCCTACCGGACGCATCAATTCGCAGTGGAAAGGAGCGCTGACCCTCAATGGAAGCACTTTAGCCCTCCCGGTCGCTTCTATTGCTGCGGAAGCCCTGTCAACTGCTCCCTTATGCCCGGATATTACTATCTGTTCCTGTGAATTGATGTTGGCTGCTTCACAAACCTCACCATGAGCTGCCTCTTTGCAGAATCCGACTACTTCCTCCATGTTCATTCCAACTATCGCAGACATAGCGCCCACTCCGACAGGAACTGCCTCCTGCATGAGAGTGCCTCTTAAATGAACGAGCCTGACACCGTCAGCAAGGCTTACTGCACCTGCAGCAACAAGTGAAGTATATTCTCCAAGACTGTGGCCTGCAGTCAGAAATGGTTCAAGCTTTTTTCCATAAGCACTTTCAAGACCTCTTAACGCAGCTATGCTGACAGTAAGGATGGCCGGCTGCGTTATGGCCGTCTTCATAAGATCTTCCTTTGTCCCGTTGAAGATAAGGTCACTTAACTTAAATCCAAGAGCATCGTCTGCCTCTTCAAAGACACTTTTTGAGGCATCGAACTTATCATAAAGGTCTTTGCCCATGCCGGGCCTTTGAGCGCCCTGTCCGGGGAAAATAAGAGAATATTTCATCAGTCAGCAAACCTCTTCAGTCTTTCGATCTCCGCTGCAGCGCCATTAACGATGTCCATGATTATCGCTGACGCGGGCTCAATTCTTTTAACAAGCCCAGCAGACTGCCCTGCCATAAGTGAACCCCACATCGTGTCTCCGTCAACAACGGCGAGCCTCAGCTTGCCCGTTCCAAGTTTCTCGAGTTCCTCTATTGAAGCGCCTCTTTTTTCAAGTTCCTCAAACTCTCTGGAGAGCTTGTTCTTAATGCCTCTTACAGGATGTCCTGTAGACCTTCCTGTGACAACAGTGGCCCTGTCGTTTGCCTCAATTATCTTTTCTTTATAGTTAAAGTGTACGTTTGATTCTGCAGAGCATACAAAGCGGGTGCCTACCTGTACGCCTTCAGCTCCCAGAGCAAAAGCAGCTGCCATTCCTCTTCCGTCTGCCACACCGCCTGCAGCTATTACAGGTATTGAAACGACATCGACGACCTGTGGCACCAGGTTTATGGTGGTTATCTCGCCTATGTGTCCGCCGGCCTCGTTGCCCTCTGCGACAACAGCGTCTGCACCCTGCCTTGCGACC
>SAAM01000534.1 GCA_009929415.1 Clostridia bacterium
CATTTATAATAGCAGGCCTTGTCATATATATCGCATGGAAGCTGTTTCTTGGGAATGCGGCTCTGACAGCGATTGAAAATCCGGCGGAGAGATATGTGCACTTCTTATATGGTTCACAACCGATATATATTATTACTGGGAATATCTGAGCGGCACATACACAGATTCAAGTTATATTGATGTATTCTGGCTGGCTGCTTTTTTCATGATATGGTATAGCCTGGATTACAGAGTCAGAAATGGCCTAACCGATATCATTAAAAATGAATTTGAGCCGACGAGCTCTCATAAGAGAAAAAGCTCTTCTGCAGCAATGAAAATCCTGTTTATTATCGCCATGCTGCTCAGCTATGATGATATCACAGCCTTTGCGCTGCTTTCGGTGCTTGTGATATTCAGAAATGTAATATCCAGATTCATGCACACCTACCTCGTAAATGAGCACCTGACAGAAGAATACAGAAAGCTCAACGAGATGCTTGAGGAAAAAGTAATAGAAAGAACTGAGGAGCTTAAGCTCAAAAATCGGGAGCTGAAGATACTTGCAGGAGTGGATGAGCTCACGGGTCTGCCTAACCGCAGGCAGTTTACTGAAAAGCTTGAATCCATAATACACATAAGTAATGACAGCACTTTTTTTGCGCTGATGTTCATAGATCTTGACCGATTCAAGTCTATAAATGACTGGTACGGACATGAGATAGGAGACCGGCTTCTTATAAGCGCGGCGCAGAGATTTGGCGAAGTCCTTGGAAAGGATGGTTTCCTTGCAAGGCTTGGAGGGGACGAATTTGTCATACTGATTGACTCGGTAACAGATGTATCAGGAGTCCTCGAAATATCAGACAGGATACTTAAGGCATTCAGAGAACCTTTTTATATAGGAGACTCAAAAATAATATCGACGGTAAGTGCAGGAGTATCGCTTTTTCCAAAAAACGGAAAGGATTCGTCTTCTCTCTTAAGAGCGGCAGACGGCGCACTTTACAGCTCAAAAGAAAAAGGCAGAGACTGCATCTCTCTTTACACGAGCAGCATGAAGAAAAAGGAAAAGCTGAGGCTTGAAATAGAAAGCAGGCTTTATGATTCCATAAGAAACAATGAAATGGAAATGACTCTTTCTCCTGTAGTTCGATCAAATGACATGTCGATCTCAGCTCTGCAGGCATCTGTCATATGGAACAATCCAGTACTTGGAAGGATGAAGCCGGAGGATTTCAGTGTAATAGCCGAAGACAGCGGATTTTCGATCGATATTGGCAGATGGATGATGCACAAAGCCTGCAGTGCAATAGCTGAACTTGCAGAATCAGGAGATTCGGACCTCAGAGTATTTATTCCAGTTTCGGAAAGATACTTCATGGGAAGTAACATAGTGGAAGAAATTCGTGATAATATAATCAGATATGGAATATCTGGATCAAATCTGGAGATTGAGATAACAGAGAATTTCTACCCAAAAGACAGACGCATAATGATGGAAAAGCTCAGTGAACTGAGCCGTATGGGAGTGAGGATATCCGTGAAGGACTTTGGAAA
>SAAM01000535.1 GCA_009929415.1 Clostridia bacterium
CTTATGGAGATAAGGGAATGCCGTATTACAGCCAACAGAGAATATGGATCCGGAGTTTTTGCAGGAAACTGTTTTGAGAGTGAGCTGTCATGATAATGAGAAGGCGATGTGGATTTGCGGTCATCGAGATGTTATTGGTGATTTGTGTTGCTGCACTGATCATTAATGTTTACTTTATGAGAAAGAACGGTATGTTATGACAACAGCTGTCGAAGAGCGAACCAATACGGTGGAAAGATATTTGCCCGAAGGGACAGAATTGCTTATGCAGGCAGATCTTGCCGTACTGCCTCCGTCAGTCAATCATACCTACAGCAGCAATTGGCGCGGCAGCTACTATAAAAAAACCGAGGTCAAGAACTGGCAGGAAGCAGTTGCGTGTATTTTTGCCAATAAATATGGCAACCCCTTACCTTACGATGGAGTCGTTGGTTTTTATATTATTATCAAAACACGGACCAGGAGAAATATGGATATTGACAACAGGATTAAATCTGTGCAGGATTGCCTGTCAATGGGAAGAGTTATAAAAAACGACTCTCAGATATGGGACCTGAGAGTTATAAGAATACTGGACAAGAGTCTCAAAGAGGATTGTGCAGAGGTAATGCTGTTTACTATTCCGGAGTCCGGTCCAGGTGTATATATTCATAATGGGGATGGACCTGCATGGATACAGTAAATGAGACCTGGGTTTGTCCCAACTGCGGCACGCAAAGATCACTTAACATCAAGCTTATAGATGGCCCGGCGGTAAAGTGCTACGCCTGCCGTTTTGTATATGTCTTCACTTCCTTTCAGGAAGCATGTGAAAATGGATGGAGACATGGCTGGAAACTTGGACACAAAGATACCACGCTTCAAAAACTGGAAGAGGAGAATAAGGATCTCAGAAAAACAGGACAGACATTATGTAATCGAGTTCACGATGTTCTTGACGGAATAATTGACGAATCGGCGCTGGAGGAAGCGGCAGACCGTTGGGAAACAGTAAATCGGTTAAACAACGGGAAAGGGTCAAAAGGGGATTTTACTGAGTAACAATCTGTTCGTTATTTATTTTGTATTCCTTCACATATTCCTGCAGTACACTGTAGTTTTTCCTTTCCCTCAATATGTTTTTTATTTCCTCGTCAAACCATAATACAGAGGCGGTCCTGTAATAATCTCCGTTTTCATCTTCCTTTAATGTAAGATATATACATCCCTTGACGACCTGAGCCAACCTCATATCCACATCCACTGCATCCGAGAGCAGTCCCTTGAGACGTCCTATGATCCCCGGGATGTCCGGGGCATGTATTGTTGTGAAAGCCAGGTGGCCGGTCTCGGATGCCTGCAGCAGAGATACGGCTGTAGGAGCGTCCCTTGTCTCTCCTATAAAGATGATGTCGGGGTCTTCCCTCAAGGCATTTATTACCGCGTCATGGAAACCCTCTATGTCGTCGGGGATCTCCCTCTGGGATATAGTGCCCATATTATCATAAAGTATGTATTCGACCGGGTCTTCCGCAGAGACTATGTGTATGCGCTTTGT
>SAAM01000536.1 GCA_009929415.1 Clostridia bacterium
GAGTATATGTATGCTCGACCAAGAAACCTTTGACCAACAAGAGTTCTTCGTCACTAAGTCCTCCGAACATACTGTGTTTACAGAGAAATTCATTCTCTAGTGTGCATTCGCTCATGCTTTATCGTACAAGCGATGGAACACCGGCGCAAGTTTTCAGGCTGGTATTTATGCAAATTTCCCCAAACATACCCAGGAAAATGGCAAAATTATAGTATCCATCTATAAATTATAGACTTAATGAGTAAGTTGCATTACTCTTTAACGAGTATCCTGATTGCGAGGTAAGGAGTTCAACGCCGTGTTGTATTATGTCCAGAACAGTGTAACCGGTATGCTTTTGCTTCTGATCCTGCTCTATTTTTTCCTCAAACAACAAGGTAGGCTTGAAAAAGAGGAGCGGTATTTTCTAGCGCTCTGGGCAACCAATTTTGCTTTATTGGCATGCGAGCTCTGTATTGATATTCTGGGCATCTCAGCTCCGATAGCGTCTTTGGCTCCCTTTGTTGCGGTGGTCACGGCAATATTCTATACGCTCAATCCAACCGTAGGCGTATTCTATTTTCTCTACATACAGCATGTTGTCGGCAAGCGTACGAAACTGTGGTTTTTATTGCTGCTTGTTACTCCCGTCCTCTTTGTCGCCGTGACTTCGGTGATAAGCATATACACAGGATGGTTGTTTGTGGTCACCGAGCTCTCTGAGTACAGCAGAGGCCCATACTTCTTCCTAACGATCATCAGCAATTATCTGTACCTGGTGCTCGGACCCATCTACCTTGTATTCAATCAGAAGCAACTGGAACGAAAAATATACAGTACGTTGCTTGTCTTCCCATTCCCTGTCTTCATTGCAGGGATATTGCAGATTATGTTCTATGGGTTGGAAGTATTGTGGATCAGCCTTGCCATCTCGCTTTTGATTCTCTTTTTCAACGTAGAGGCGAACCAAGTCAACCGCGACTACCTGACCGGATTGTTCAATCGCCGGTATTTTCAAAAAGTAGCCGATTTGGCCTTCTCTAAAAAGAAAGGCATCAATCCCCAATGGGCCTTCATGTTGGACATCAACGGCTTCAAATACATCAACGATACCTACGGCCATGCCCAAGGTGATGAAGCTTTGATGCGCATTGCCCGCCTCTTGGAGCAAGCGGTTCCAAAGCACACGGTGGTCAGCCGCTATGGCGGTGATGAGTTTGCCCTGCTTACTCCTGAACTCCCGAACAGCGAAGCCGGCCGCATGCTTGAGAGCTTACAGAGGATTCTGACAGAGTCCAATGCGACAGGACAGTACCCGTATATGCTCACTTTGAGTGCAGGATGTGCTCCTTTGATACGTGACCAATACCCCAATCTCGATGCCTTCCTGCAACAACTCGATGCGAGCATGTATAAAGCAAAACTGGAGAGCAAAAAAGCGGATGCTGACAAACATCCTGTGATATTCCATATCTGCAAGTGAGGAAACGTCATAGAAGATTTATGATTTTCATGACATTTTCCTGTAGCATCAGTTGCCGTTTTTTCTCGACATG
>SAAM01000537.1 GCA_009929415.1 Clostridia bacterium
CGAGAACCAGACTGAATATGTCACGGATCAAACTGTCTATTCGCATTTTATGTCCCACCTTTCGAGGTTTTGGCCTGCCCGCAGGGCGCTATGCCCTGACGTAATGGGCGACATAATACGACCATATCAGATAAATGTCAACCATTCATTTGTTAAAAAAGTGACTATATGCATGCCGTATTCATTGGTCAAATTTTTAATAACAATGCTAATTAGCATAAATGGTTAATATTCAAACCATGTTTATTGTAAATCCAAGAATGATCAACGATAGATCTGCTGAATACAAATTAAAATAAATTTTGTCTATTCAAGAAAAAATATGAGAGATCAATGATTTAGGTCAGATGTGGTCGTAAAAAACCTTGCAGGCGAGTATGGAATGCCTTAAAATGCAATTTGGTTGCGTTTAATATTCAAGGGGTGGGTTTTTTGAACGTTGAAAAAATACTTAGCGAGGCAAAACTGAGAGCCACGCATCAGAGAAAAGTAGTACTGAGGCTTTTGGTGGAAAAAGGTTCCCCTCTCTCTCATAGCGAAATATCCTCAATCCTTGTCGAATCGCTTGATAAGGTCACGCTTTACAGGACCCTGCAGACCCTTAAAGGGGCCGGGATAGTCCACCAGGTCCAGGGACTGGACGGAGTATGGCGCTTCTGCGCCCATGACCCCGAGTCAAAGGGATGTCCCGGGGATCACCCACATTTCCTTTGTCTCCATTGCGGAAAAATGTTTTGTCTTACAAATCAGCGGCTTCCGAGGGTCGAGGTCCCGGAGGGCATGACCGTTGAAGGAAAGCAGCTTGTTGTATATGGATGCTGCAGTGAATGCAGCCCTGAAACGGAGGAACTATAAATATGAAGATAACTGTGATCCCGCTCGCAGAAGCCATCGGCAGACCTCTTGCACATGACCTTACACAGATTGACGCGGTGAACCATAAAAAATCTGCCCGCTTCAAAAAAGGCCAGGTCATTACAGAAGAAGATATCCCGACACTGAAGGACATGGGAAGGGAAAACCTTTCCGTGATGGAGATGTCTCCCGGAGAGGTTCATGAAGATGATGCTGCTATGCAGCTTGCGGAGGTGCTCTGTGGGGAGAACTTAAGGATCACGACCCCTGAAGAAGGACGCTGTAACCTGATCGCGACAAGCTCAGGCATACTATGGTACCTTGCTGAGACAGTCAACAGGGTAAATCAGGATCCCGACTGGGTGCTTTCTGCACTGGCGCCTCACCGCCCCGTACTCAAAGGACAGACGGTCGCGGGCTTTCGTATAAGGCCTCTTGTAATGGAAGACTATAGGGTCGAACGTGCCGTAGCGGCGGTTAGAGGAAGCCGTCCTTTTGCTGTGCTTCCCTTCAGGGATCTCAAAGTAGCTGTCGTCACAACTGGCAAAGAGATCGTTGACAAAAGGGTACAGGATTCATTCAGGCCAAAGCTTGACGAGAAACTCAGCAGGCTCAGCGGCAGTGTTATAGGACAGACGTTCTGCACTGATTCGCTTGAACAGATAGCAGAAGCCA
>SAAM01000538.1 GCA_009929415.1 Clostridia bacterium
TGCCGTCCTTCCCTGAGCATCTTTGATGTTCATATCAGCCCCGTCTTTTATAAGCAGCTTCATCAGGCCTGTGTAACCGTTGCGTGCGAGATACATGAGGGCTGTCATGCCGTAATGGTTTACAACATCTGTGTTGGCGTTCGCTGCAAGTAAAAGGGTTATGACCTTCCTCTTGTTTATTGGATCTTGGCATGCCATTATCAGAGGACTGCTGCCTTCTTTATCTGCCAAGTCCCTCTCAGCCCCGTGTTCCAGCAACAGCTTTACTATTTCAGTACGTCCGCACCAGGAAGCATGTGACAGTACAGTGGAATAAAAAATATTTTGAATATTGGGGTCCGCCCCGCGATCCAGCAGCATGTTTACCGTTTCAGTATGTCCGTTCCAGGCAGCATGCATAAGCGCCGTCCAGCCTCCTTCATCCTGGATATTCACGTCAGCACCTCTGTTAAGCAGGGACTGGACTATTTTAGTCTGTCCATAAGCGGCAGCTATAATTAGTGAGGTATTGCCGTATGTGTCGCATGCATTTACATCTGCTCCGGCATCCAGCATTTCTATGATTTCAGCAGCATTTCCATACATGGCCTTCGTTCTTAATTGTTTGTTAAGCTCGTTCTGTTCCTGCTTTGTCACGCCACTGCCCCCTATATGTCGAAATCGGGCTCGCACCTACCGGCATGTGCAGTGTCTTCTTGCCTTAGGGTTTCCCGTTTCACCTGCCGAACCATACTGCTTATCCATTGACTGTGTTTTTCCGGATACTCATTTTTAAGTATATCCAGTGCTGTCTGCCCATCGTTGTTTTTTGCATTAATATCAGCTCCGGCTTCGACAAGCGTTTCCATCAGATCCGTATCGCCGGACCAAATTGCCAGGTTCATAAGCGCAGTCCAGTTGTTGAATTTGTCCTGTATATTTGGGTCAGCACCTGCTTTCAGCAATTTTTTAATATATATTCCTATTTCCGGATATGATTCATTCCAGGTCGCATACATAAGTGCAGTCCAGCCCGACCTGTCTTGAATATTAATGTCAGCATCATGATCCAGCAAAATTTGAATTATTTCAGGATATCCGTAAGCACAGGAAAACATAAGCGAAGTAGCGCCCAGGAATACTTTAATATCTTCGGGCTCATCCGTATCATTATAATTATCATCATTATAATTATCTTTAGTCAGGACAGTGTTCACATCAGCCCCTAAGGCAAGCATTTCCGCCACAATACTTTTATTGCCGGTCCTGGCTGCGTTGATCAACTGTTCGTTAAGCTCCTCCTGTGTCATGTGACCATCTCCTATATATCAAAGTCTGGAACTTTACTTCGCCCGAGTATAGAATCCTCTTCCCGAAGCCTTGCCTCCCTGGCTTTATGCTCTATATACCTGATAAATTCCGGGAACTGGGCAGGCCAATGTACCTGGAGTATTGCTGCCGGAGTCTGACCAACGCTGTTTTCTATTGTCATGTCGGCGCCTGCGTCACAGAGTTTTTTAAGCATATTAAGGTCACCGTCCGCAGCAACA
>SAAM01000539.1 GCA_009929415.1 Clostridia bacterium
TTCGAAAAGAAGAAGATGTTCGGAAGCGATTTTCCGGCAACAAGCAACACCAATCTGGACGAAAGCATCCGCAAAGATATGGAATCTCTCAAGGGCATAGAGATAGAAGATTTTGAGCAGTTGGGAGAAGCATTCTATGATAAGGAAAAATTGGGATTCTTCGATATAGAGAGCCTGAACGCCGGATATACCGATGCTTCCGCTTTAGGAGTCATGGATATCGAACATCTTGGGATTTTTGACTTCGAGAAGCTTGGAGCTGTATTGAGCAATGAGTCATTAGGTGTGGTAAATGACATGGAGAATCTTGGCATTATATATCTGTAAATCATTTAATTCTTCCCTGATTTGAACAAAACCGCTCTAAAGGTGATGTTGCCTTTAGCCCTCCTTTTCTGCTCAGGAGGGTTGCAAGCTCAGACGATATTGCAACACAGGATAGACAATCTTGACCTGATATATTTCGGAAAAAGATACTCATATCTTGTTCCTCATGTGTCACAGACATACCGCAATGCCATGAATTTCCACTCAAATTTGTGGGAATACAAGGATACTACGACTTATGTCATATTGAACGATTTTCAGGATATGGGGCATGGTGGTGCCTTAATACTCCCTTTCAACCAGGTACAGCTCGGAATTGAGCCCTACAGCTTTGCTTTCAGCATAATCCCCTCCAGCGAGAGATTTCAGTGGCTCTTCAATCACGAACTTACACATGTCGTAATGGCTGATAACCCTAACAGGAGAGATCTTTTTTTCAGACGGCTTATGTTGGGAAAGATCAGAAGGGACGAGGAGATGCCTCTGTCGGCAGTGTGGAGTTATCTGACCGCTCCCAGATGGTACTCTCCGAGGTGGTATCACGAGGGTATTGCCTGCTTCATGGAGACGTGGATGTCAGGAGGTCTGGGGAGGGCTATGGGCAACTATGACGAGATGTATTTCCGCAGCATTATCAATGAGGAGAAACCACTTTACTCTCTTGTAGGGCTTGAGACAGAGGGCACGACCATAGATTTTCAGGTCGGTGCAAATTCATACCTCTACGGAACCCGTTTTGTGACATATCTTGCCGACAAATACGGCATGGAAAATCTGATGCAGTTTTACAGGAGGAGTGATGACAGCAAGGCATTCTATGCAGGACAATTCAAAAAGGTTTATGGAAAACCGGTCAGAAGTGTATGGGATGAGTGGCGCAAATGGGAAAATGAGTTTCAAAAAAATAATATTGAGACAATTAAACAGTTCCCTCTTACAGAATTTAGTCCTATAACTTCAAACCCTCTCGGCAACGTCTCAAGGTTTGCATACAACAACTCAACCGGAAAGATCTATGCAGCTGTAAACTATCCCGGAGCCATTTCTCAGATTGCTGAGATTGACAGGTTTAACGGTAAAATCCGTAAACTGGCGGTTCTCGATTCTCCTGAATTGTATTACACCACACATCTTGCATACGACCCGAACGGAGAGAGAGTTTTTATTACAGAGAGTAATTCAAAATTCAGGAGTCTGGTT
>SAAM01000540.1 GCA_009929415.1 Clostridia bacterium
AGGTATAATGCTGGAAACAATAGAGACGTCAGGCAGGAGCGGCGATATAATATGGGAAACCTCCGAAGGGACAAGGGAAATGTTCGGCGAGGATTTCGGGAAACTTGATTTTTCCGGTCCCGAACAGACAGAAATGATCGTTATCAAAGAAGATATGAGATGGAAAAAGATTAAGGTCAGCAACACGAAAGAAGACCGTAATATCGTCATATATATGCCATATGACTGATACTGGATAATTATCGCCGCTATTGGACAGCCTTTACAGACAGTTTGTAAAAAAAGGAAGATGCAGAAGGAAGAACAAAACAAATCACAGCATCAAACCAACCATATGATATTTACACATTATTCATACTAGCAGCCGGGGAGAGATCTGACATGTTCAAAAAAACAAAATTATTAGCCTCCATCTTTATCCTTTTATTAATACTCTCTTCATCAGCCGGATGCACATATGCCCAGACACAGGAAAATCTGGACGAAGAACAGAATCTTGCAGCAGCAGCCCGCCAGATGCGACAGTCAAACAATGTACAGCTTAATTTCAGCAACCTTGAGATCAGCAAGTTCCTTAGGTTCATGTCAGAACTTCTGAATGAAAATATCGTAGTGGATCCCGCTGTCGGAGGAAAAGTCTCTGTCGTTTCGCCAAAGTCCATCTCGTTAAGGGAGGCAAGGGAGGTAATGCTCTCCGTGCTTGAGATGAACAACCTTTCGATACAGAACATGGGCGGGTATTCAAAGGTATTGCCTGCAAGCTCCGGACCGACACTGAACAACACCGTTTTCAAGGGCGACCGCAGCATAGCTCCCGGTGAATCCCTGACCGTCCAGGTAGTACCTCTGCGCCATGTAAAAGCAGGATACATAATGGAACCGCTCAAATCCGCAGTACCGGACATAAGCGTCACACCCCTTGAAAATGGAAATGCGGTCCTGCTTACAGGGAAGGCATCGGCTTTGAACCGTTCTGTAAGCGTGATAAGGGCCCTTGACGCCCAGGACAGCGTAAGGAGCATTAAGACTTTCACACTGACACATGCTAATCCAAAGATCGTGGAATCTCAGCTCAACGTTATGTCAAAAGACACTTCATCCAAGCTTTCGGGTATTCTTGCAGTAGGGGACGAGAGAACAAGGCGTGTCGTGCTTATTGGAAGCGGTCAGGCTCTTAGGGAAGCTGACCGGCTACTTAAAATACTGGACGTACCTTCGCGCGCTGAAAGCTTCCACGTTTACCGCCTGCAGAACGCAGATGCAAAAGTCGTGGCTGAGCAGATGAACAGCATCCTCGCAACAGCAGCCAAACTTTCCCCCGATCCCAAAGGAGCAATACCTTCCTCGGTGGTCCCGGACCTTCCTACAAACAGTCTTGTCTTCGCAGCCTCACATGAACAGTTTGGTTCGCTCAAGGAGATACTGGTCCAGCTGGATATCCAGCCAAAGCAGGTGCTGCTGCGCGGCCTGATAGCAGAAGTCAACCTCAACAAGCTCAACAGCGCCGGCATAGACTGGGCAG
>SAAM01000541.1 GCA_009929415.1 Clostridia bacterium
GAAGATCGACGGGGCAGTGGCCACGATCATGGCGCTGGACCGGGCGATCAGGTGCGGCAACGACTTGCGCGAATCGGTCTACGAGAACAGGGGGATCCTTTTCATATAATTGTTTACTCCAGTAAATATCATGCTATGATATAAGCCATGATTCATAGCCTAAGGCAAAAGAACGATCAGGATATCATCAGGGAATACCCTAGGACCAGTACAATTTTCGATGCAATCCTCGTGCTATCACCTAATAAAATGGAGATATTCTCATGAAAAAACCAAACCTTTTTTCTATAGCCACAAAAGAGTTGTCCCAGGATGCTTTTATTACTTGGCTGATTCAGTGGGCAGATGAAAGTTACAAGGAATCGAATGACCCTCTTCATTCCATAGGTGAAAACTTTGTCAGGTTTCTCATAGAGAAGAGATTTTCTACAAAAGACCTGACGATCAACAAGGTAGAAGCTGGGATGCAATGGAACAACATTGATATCTGGGCAGATATCAATGAAGAGTACTTTATAATAATCGAAGACAAGATTGATACGGGCGAGCACGATGAGCAGTTGAAGCGATATGAAAACATTGTTACAGATTATTACGGCAACAAGAGAAAACTGATTCCAATTTACTTGAAAACTGGAATTGAAAGCATACACACTGCAAGCGACATCAGGAAAAAATGTTGGGAATATTGCGGTAGAGATGAGTTCCTTAACTTTTTGAATTCTCAATCTTCTCCAAATAATATTTTTTCAGACTATGTCTCTTACTTGAACGAGAAAAATCAAGAGACTAACTCTTTCTCAAAGCATGAGAACCTGAATTCATGGGAAGCAACAAAAGGACTGTTTGTCTGGATTCAGAAAAGTATCAGCGAATGGTCTGGTTGGGATTATGTTTCAAATCCCAGTGGAGGCTTTCTAGGCCTTTGGTTTCATTATATTGAATGCAAGCAAAACCCAGAACAAGAGTTCTATCTTCAGATTGAAAACAATTGTGACAATAAATGTAATCTATTGATTAAGGTTGCTGGAAAATGGTCAGGAGATACTGCTTATTTGTATGATCGACTCGAATACCTATATAGCATCGCTTCTGATTTCGGACTGACCATTTCCAAACCTTCCAGATATAGACCTGGAGAGTATACTTCTCTTGCAATCATTGATGGAGTGTTCTCCAAAACCAATGGAAATCTTGATCTGGAGAATCTTCTGCAAAAGATAAAACGATCAATGCTCTTGGTTGATAAACTGGCTTCAAACTCGTAATGATTGATTAAGCGAGAAGCAAAGCACTTACTTCGGTAGGTGCTTTTTTCATGCCCTGATGGGTACGGAGAAATAATGAAACTAAACCTCTTTAGAACGAGGGACAAGCCTTCAAACAGGACGGCGGGTTCCTCGTATTCATTCATCATGGGCGGCTCCACCAGCGGCAAGGCGGTCAACGAGCGTTCCTCGATGCAGATGACCGCAGTCTATGCATGCGTGCGGATCCTCGCCGAGGCGATCGCCGGGCTG
>SAAM01000542.1 GCA_009929415.1 Clostridia bacterium
GGTGGAGGGGTGGTTCTCTGCCATCAATGCCGTGGGAGAAGAGCTGGGCCTCTCCATCGAGCACTACATCATCTCCTCAGGTCTCAAGGAGATCATCGAGGGTTCGGCCATCGGTTCCGTCTTCAAGCGCATCTATGCTTGTGAGTACTTCTATGATGATCAGGGAAAAGCGGTCTGGCCCAAGCTGTCGGTCAACTATACGGCCAAGACCCAATTCCTCTTTCGCATCAACAAGGGTGTGCTTGATGTGTTTGAGGATCAGGCGCTCAATGCATATACGGCAGAGCCTGAGCGCAGCGTACCGTTTCGCAATATGATCTATATCGGCGACGGCCTTACCGATGTGCCTTGCATGAAGCTGGTCAAGCAGAACGGAGGCAAGAGCATCGCTGTATATATGCAGGGCAAAGAGGAGGCCGCCCATCGATTGATGGCCGAAGACCGCATCAACTTCTATACACCAGCCGATTATACCCAAGCAGGAGCGCTCTTTGGCTTGATCAGGACCATTCTTGAAGAGATGAAGGCCCGCAATCGTTTGGAAACTTTAAGCATAGAAATGAAATACAAAGCCAGCAAAAGTGAGTAGAAGAGCATAAAACTGATGCAGGGTGGGGTTATGAATGGTTACTGCAGCGCTCTCTGCCGAGCTTTGCTTCGATCAGCTTGATCGTTGCTTGCTTGTCTTGTAGTACATCAAACGGAAGCAGGAACGCCTTGTCCTTGGTAAGGAACAAATAGATGCTCTCCTTCTCGATATACGCATGGTGGACATCCTGCCATCGGTAGTCTGCCTTTTCCTTATCGTTGGAAATATGCAGCAACGGAGACTCCTGTGAAAACTCGAGGGTGTAAACCAACCGTGGAGGGTTGAGTTTCTGCATTGCCACCTGTCTCTTGACTGAACTGAAAAAAGTCGAAAAATATACGACCGGCACTCCCAGTCCCACCACAAGCAGCACGATTCCCAGCAAGACTGCACCCTCGACCTTGTGCATCAGAAAACTGATGAGGGCCGAGAAGGTGAGAATGGATGCAAATATGGCGGGACTTTTATACAGTTTGAGACGCTTGAGTATGTTGAAGATGAGAAATTGTCTGAAGTGGTGTTCACTGAGTTTTACTGCTATGTTCATGGCGTCACTATAGCACGCAATTATTTTCCTTTCATTTCCTTTTTGGGAATTGAATGATAGGATGTCTGGGAATACTCATGAAAACACATAAGAAAAAACGCTTTCACCTGAATCTCTTCCACAGGATTTTTCTCTTTCTCGTTGTCTTCATCCTCTTCATTTTCCTGCAGCTGGCAATTTCAGCCTATCAGGGCAAATATATTATGGACCCGATACAGAAGAGTTCGGGCAATGTGCAGAAGATCAGTTTGCTGCTCAACTCCTTGGGACAGACAAGGGATGTACTTTCTTCCTATCGGTGGGATTTCGGGGATATCGCAGCCTTGGTCTCCGAGCTGAGACGGGAAAATGAGATTTCCGAGGACAGTCTTGGACAAATCGAC
>SAAM01000079.1 GCA_009929415.1 Clostridia bacterium
ATATTACAATTTCAAATCGACACGTTAAAAATATCGCTATATATTATTGAAATTTAATGTATTATATGGTTTTAAAAATATTTTTAGTGGACACTAATGTTCTCTTTTCGCAAATTTGAATAGAAAAACAATCACAAACCAAAACAAATAACTATGAAAAAGCCCCGAATCCATAAAAGATTGCTCGTCGGACTCGTATCGACTGCAATGTTGATTAGCGTGGGATCATGCCAAAAAAATCAAATCCCTTATGAGGATGTTTCCGGCATACTCACATGTAGGTTCCAACTTCAGGACGGCAGAGTGTTTGACTGCTCTGTCAATCAAGTTGAAAAATCTATCCAGAACAACCAGGATAGTATTCTTTACGGTACACCGGCGCTAACTATGTCTCGAATCAAACCTCTGTTTACAACTACAATCGGGGCAAAAGTCTTTGTTAACGGGAAGGAGATCATAAGTGGCGAGAGTGAAGTTGATTTGAGCAAACCTTTGATAATAAGTACTCAATATAATAGTGCCCAACGTGAATACTCTGTGACAGCATTTATTGAAAAAAGTGATCACAGCCAGATATCTGGCGCAAAGGTAAATACAGACATGAGGATGACCGGGTTGCCTTCCTTCAGCTCATTCAGCGCTGCCTGGTTTAACAATAAACTATATATACTTGGCTCATACTATCCTAACGGAACCGTTTCTACAGGCACAGCTTACTACGAGTTATACACATCTGAAGATGGCGGATTGTGGACAAAAGTCCAGACAAATCCGGCTGTTATAGGTGGATTCGGAGCAGAGTTAGCTGTTTTGAACGGAAAGTTATATGCAATAGGCGGAGTGAGATTGTTCGGAAAAGATATCAATGGAACACCTCCGGAGGCCTCATCAACTAGTGTCTGGAGAATGCTGTCCACAACAAACGGCACAGACTGGACCGACTGTACCACAGGACAAGTCGGCAATCCTCAAGGAAGACCTTTTTCTCAAGTGGTGACACACAACGGAATGTTATTTGTCAGAAGGGGAAAGATGTATGGATACGGAATGTGGCAACCATTCAATCAAACAAACATTTACCGTACTTCTGACGGAACAAACTGGACTAATGTAATTCCGAATCCTAGTACTGTCACAAATAGAAATGAGGATGCAATGTACTCATTCGACGGTAAGCTTTGGATCTCTGGAGGTTACACAAGTTACTTATCTGAAAGTAATGTAAAAGGAGAAATTTACTCCTCATCCGACAATGGGGCAACCTGGGTTACAGAAACATCTTCAGGAGAGGACCTGAAAAGATACGGACATAAAGTAGTGACTTATAATGGCAAACTCTATATGATAGGTGGAGAGAAAATTGTTGGAAGTACAAGAATAGGACTCACAAAAGTACTCTCTTCAACAGATGGTAAGAACTGGACAGCATTACCATCAGCTCAACAGCTTCCGGCTGCATTCTCTTCCAGAATTTATGCTAATGTCTTAAACGGGACAGGTGACCTAATCTGGATTATCGGAGGCTATGCAAACTCGGCAGGAAACTATTCTATCAGTGGCATAGCTATGGACATGAGATATGATGTCTGGACAAAACGCCTTAAATAACGGACCACCAAATCAAATAGAAGAAACATGAAAAAGATAATAACATTATTCTGCCTGATTGCGATATCAGTTGTATTGCATGCACAGGTAAAGATGACAATCAGCGGGACTGTGAAGGATTCTGATGGTAAGGCAATCCCGGGGACTCACGTTCAAGTCAAGAGTACTAATGTTGGAACCGAGACTAATGTTGACGGTTGTTTTACAATCCAAATACATAAAGGAGGAACTTTAAAATTTAGTTTTATAGGTTATAAATCTGTTGAAATACCAGTAACTAAACCTGACTATGTTGATATAATCCTTGAAGAGGACAAGATGGCGCTGATGGAGTTAGTATTTACAGGTTATTCAACTCAGGAAAGAAGGGATATCACAGGTTCGGTTACGACTGTAAGACCGGCTGAAGTAACAAACGCCCTATCAATAGACAAAATGCTTGCCGGACAGGCGGCAGGCGTATATATGTCCACATCTTCCGGTGCGTTGGGAGCCGCCAACGTGCTAACCATAAGAGGAATAAGCACAATAATGGGTGATAACAACCCGTTGTATGTCATTGATGGTGTTCCTATTTATGGCACAAGCAGGGAGAACAACCTCACCTCAACCTCGGGTGGATCAATCCCGGCATTAGCAATGGGAGGAACTAACGTTTCAAGCACAATTACAAATAATCCAGCCTTGAATTATTCGTTTGAAAAAAATCCTCTCACATCACTCAATCCGGATGATATAGAATCAATTGAAATTCTGAAGGATGCATTTGCAACGGCGATTTATGGATCGCGAGGCGCCGCCGGAGTAATATTGATAACAACAAAAAAAGGACTAAGGGACAGAACAAAAATTGATGTAAGTTTCAGCACATCCATAGAAAACCCTGTTGGTAAACTTAATCTGCTCAACGGAAATGAGTACAATCTTATTTATTCAATGTATTATCCGAACACTCCGTTTGCATCACAGTACAATACAGACTGGATTGATGCTGTTACGAGGACAGCCATAAGTACAAACACTTCTGCTTCCGTATCGGGAGGAACAGAGAAGACAAATTATTTTGTAAGTGCCTCGCTAAGCAGCAATCAGTCTTATATAATTAACAATGATCTGCAAAGGTTCTCTGTCAGGGTAAACCTTGATTCCAAACTTAACAAGATTACCACAATCGGAACCAACGTTTCACTCTCTCAAGTGGATAACAACGCACTACAGGCTCAGACAATATATGCACTTGCAGCAAAGAAGGCTCCTAACCTTCCTGTTTATAAAGATGATGGAGACTACTTCTACGGGCAGGGTACAAATCCTTATGGATACGCAGAGGCATACAACCCTGTCGCTACAGCATATGAAAATAAGATGAACTCTCTCGACAACAGAGTGACAGGAAATATTTTCATTGAACTGAAACCTACCAGGTGGATGACACTGAGATCAGATATTGGTACAGACATGTATAACACTAAGACAGCTGTCAGGAAATCAGACGTCCCTCTGAGTGAAGTTGTGAGCAAGAACCAGGCTCAGGAGACAGTCACAATGAGCTCCAAGTTTGTCGTCAACAACACTCTCAACATTAACAAGGAGTTTGGCAGACACTTCATACAAGGAATCGTGGGACAAAGCTATGAAACATCAAAGGTTTATGCCAACTCAATTACAGGAAGGAATTTCTTCAGTCAGTACCTTGTCGGAGTAGGCTCAGCACAGACCAAAAGTGTATCCGGGGGCGGCGAGATAAAATCGGCCCTCCTTTCCGGCTTCGCCAGGCTTAACTATCAGTTTATGAGAAAATATATGGCCGGATTGACATATCGTATAGACGGATCGTCAAAATACAACAGGGATAACAGATACATAAACACACCATCTGTCTCTCTCGGATGGAGACTCAGTGAAGAAAAATTCATAAAGGACAACTTAAAGTGGATAGATGATCTTAAGCTTAGAGGGTCTGTTGGTTGGTCAAGCAAAGATGCCAACTCTGATTATTATGGAGCTCAGGCCGAATATAGCCTGATTACAGGGGCAAATTACGGCGGTTATTCATATCTGAACATGTCTCAGCCCGGAAATACCAATCTTGGATGGGAAAAGACAGTGACTTACGATGTCGGACTGGATGCAACTTTCCTGGACCGCAGGATTGACATGACTTTGGATTACTATTACAAAAAAACCACAGATATGCTGTTCTCCTCAAATGTACCTGCATATACAGGATACACAAAACAGGATCAGAACATCGGGGATATGTCAAACTCAGGAGTTGAACTGAGACTTACCTCATATAATGTATCCGGAAAGGATTTCCAATGGCTTACAACTCTGACTTTCTCAAGAAATACCAATAAGATATTAAAACTCAACTTTGAGGGGAACCAGATTGATGAACTAAACAGCTCCTTTAAATACTACGCTGTAGGCTACCCTGCAGCCCAGTTCTACCTATATAAATGGAATGGTGTTAATCCGGAAAATGGTAATCCTCTTTGGATATATAAAGATGGAACTGTTAGTGAAACAGCCCCGGCAGCTGACAATAAAAACTCTGTCCATAATAAGTTTATAATGGGAGATGCAACGCCAGATTTTTACGGAGGTCTGTCCAACTCATTAATATACAAAGGTATAGAATTAAACTTCCTCTTTACTTTCTCATACGGAGGACAGATGATTAATAATACAAAAGCTCAGTTGATGACTTACTCCACAAGAGATGCCAATAATCTTGACAAGGACATACTAAAATTATGGCAAATATATGGACACAACACAGGTGTTCCGAAGTTGAAAAACTCATCAATCACCGGAAGTTATGACTATACAGCCTCGAGTACAACCACAAGATTCCTTGAAGACAACTCATACATAAGACTTAAGAATCTTGAACTTGCCTATTCTCTTCCAGAAGTACTCCTTCAGAAATCAAAGATTTTTAAACAGGTGAGAATTTATGCCATAGCAACTAACCTGTTAACCTTTACAAAATATTCTGGCATTGACCCTGAGGTTAGTGCGTTCGGTTCATCAGCGACCTCTTCCGGTTATGACAATCTTACAATGCCTCAGACAAGAGCATTCCAATTCGGTATTAAACTAGGTTTCTAAACGACAAAAGTGATGATTATGAAAAATTTAATTAAAACCATATTAGTGATAATCCTTGCGGTTTTTATTCAATCTTGCAACCTAGACCTAGCTCCTGAAAACGTCATGGTTGACGAGATAACATACAGGGACTCGAACACCGCAGAAGCGGCTCTTCTTGGGGCATATACAAGACTTAATGCCAGTATCTCCGGCGCACCTACAGGCGTGAATAATTATGCAAATACTGGATACTTCATACTATTCGGAGAGATAGGAACTCCTACTCTATCGCTGAGAGAGAATTCGGGATTTGTCAACATGGTTACATCTCAGTACAACAGTTCTGACCATGAAGGCTATATTCAGAGTATGTGGGGAACAACATATAATGCAATTGACTATGTAAATAACGTAATTACTAATATTAATAAATATGGTCATTACAGCACTGTTGCAATGCAAAGGCATATTGCTGAAGCAAAATTTATACGGGCTTATGAATATATGTTGCTTTTGCAGGCTTTCGGAGACGGAGCCCTTACAGGAGACATGAGCGGACTTGGAGTTATATTGCGCCTCACCCCATATGACGGCTATAACCCTGAGGATATTCAAACCAGAATTACAGTAGGTGAAACATACAATCAGATTATCTCGGATCTTGATGATGCCCTGGAATTCCTGCCGGACGCAAATGTTACAAATCTCACTGCAAGGACAAGGGCTTCCAGAACAGCAGCATTTGCACTACTTTCAAGGGTTTATCTCTACAAAGGAACTTATACAAACAACCAAAGTGAGTTGCAATTGGCGGCAGACTATGCAGATTCTGTGATAAACAACACAAAAGGTTACACATTCTCAACCTCGTATACGAATCACACCTCATATATGTTTCCTCTCAACGAAACCGGAACAGAGACAAACAGCACAAATTTCAGTACCGAAGCAATATTGCTTTCACCATGCTATTCAAGTGCAAATAACTATTCCAATGGTCTAGGATCACTTTTTTATAACAAGAGTTCATTTTATGTTGGCCTTGATTTTGCCGGAATATATGCAAGCGGAGACAGACGAGGGTATATAGATCCTGCGACAGCAGCCTCTTTGCTATGGTATGGCAGCACTACATCAAATCCTACAGACCTTACCTCATACAAGTATAACAACGGCAATGGATTCAACAACGTTATATACTTGCGTGTTTCTGAAGCAAAACTCACAAAAGCGGAGGCACTTGCCAGAATTAATGGCATAAATGATGCCTCAATCACTCAGTTGAATGATATAAGAAGACGACCTTTCTCGACCAAACCGGCTGCATATACAGCATCCAGCTTTGCCACCCCACAGGCTCTTATAGACGAGATTTTGTTAGAGAGAATGAAAGAACTGGCGTTCGAAGGTCATACAAGATGGGATCTTATAAGAACCGGCAGGTCATTGAAAGACCCTTCTGTAAACAATGACAGAAAAATATTACCAATACCAAACTATGACATCAATATATCCTATGGTGCCATTGTTCAAAACAAAGGATATCGTTAGAAACAAATTATTTTATGAGACTTAAGTTAACCACACTTGCTTTGCTGTTGCCGATAATGGCTGCAGCCCAGAATTTTTCCAATCTTGACTTTCAGCAGGCTAAACAAATAGCATCCAAAGAAAAAAAGATAATATTAGTGGATGTTACAAGCCAAAGGATGATGGGGCCGGAAAAACTCAACTCCGAAAAACAACTTGCAGCCAATGTAGAGGTTACTGAATTCTGCTCAAAAAATCTCATTTCAGTCAGAATGGATATGGGTTCTGAAGCCGGCAAATCTTTTGCACCTCTCCTTCAGATGAATATATATCCAGCTTATGCCTTTATGATGCCTAACGGTGATTTGCTGGAAATTATCCACCCGTCACGCGTATATAATAATCCCGGCCTTTTTCTTGAAAAAGCAAACTCTGCGCTCTCCAAGGCTAACAGCAAATGGAGCAACAGCAGAAGCATCGTCTTTCAGGATATTAGCTTTGAGGATGCGCTCAAACTTTCAAAAAGCAGCGGAAAACCTATATTCATTGATGCTTACACAGATAATTGCCAACCCTGCATACGCATGGTTAAGGATGTATTTTCAGTAGACAGGGTTGCCGATTACTATAATGAGAATTTCATCTGTCTCAGTATGAACCTTGGCACTGTTCATACCAATCTTGCAGAGAAATATGGTACTAACGCTTACCCTACATATCTTTTCATTAGTGCCGACGAAAAAATGATATATTCAGCTTCCGGTTATACCGAAGCTGATGAGTTCATTTCATATGGAAAAAGTGCTCTGAACAAGAGCTCTATACAGTTCGAAAAAGGTACATGGAAAGATATTGTTTCAAAGGCGAAGAGTGAGAACAAACCGATTTTCCTGGACTGCTACACCACATGGTGTGGCCCTTGCAAGCAGATGAACAACAGTGTATTTACCCGCCCGGAGGTGGCTGAATACTTCAACACAAATTTCATCAATGCAAAATTCGACATGGAGAAGGGCGAAGGTCTCAAACTTAAGGAGATATTCGGCATCAATGCATTTCCCACATATGTATACATAGATGTCAACGAGGTTGTTTTAAACAAGATTGTAGGCAGCATGCCTGCGGAGGAGTTTTTAAGAAAGAGCCAAGAAGGATTGAGCGAAAATGGCCTATCTGCTATGCAAAAAAGGTATTCTTCAGGTGAAAGGGATGATAGCTTCATTTTGCAATATCTCAAAACCCTTGAGATGGCTAATATGATCAAGGATGCCCAGAAAGTTGCTGATGGTCTCTTTCAATCTACCGACTTGAATAATTTCAAAAACAAAGAGTATTTTAAGCACTTCCTCTCATATATGGAAGATCCGGACTCAGATCTTTTCAAGTATGTCTATAAGAATCATACCGATTTCTATAAAATATATCCACAAGATGTTGTTGACAGAAAACTTAGAAGTATATGGGAAAATGGAGCTAACCGATATGTACAGGGCTCAGGAGACAATGCAACCGTCGACAAGGAGGGCTTTAAAAAGTACATAAAAAGAATGAAAGACGAAGGCGTTGAGGATTATCAATCCATAGAAGAGAAAGCAAATATTTTCAATGCAATACAGACGCGCAACTGGAAATCCCTGTTATCTATGATTGACAATAAGATCAAAAAGGCAGGTCTTGCAAACATGTCTGAAACAGAGATGCTCGCATGGGGTATGCAAATCGACAGATTGTGTACCGATAAAAAAATCAGGAGCCATGCAGCAGGATGGTACGAAAAGTTTATTCCACTTTT
>SAAM01000543.1 GCA_009929415.1 Clostridia bacterium
ACGTTGTTTAGCACTGTAGGCTTGCCGAAGAGTCCCTTCTGCGCAGGGAATGGCGGTCTAGGGCGTGGCTCTCCTCTTTTTCCTTCTATCGAGGTCATGAGGGCAGTCTCCTCGCCGCACACGAACGCTCCTGCTCCGAGCCTTATCTCAAGGTCGAACTCAAAGCCTGTGCCGAGGATGTCTGTTCCCAGCATGCCTCTCTCCTTGGCCTGATTTATCGCTATCTGGAGCCTGTGGACCGCTATCGGGTACTCTGCTCTTACGTATACGAAGCCCTTGGTCGCTCCTATCGCATATCCTGCTATGGCCATGGCCTCGATGAGCACGTGAGGGTCTCCCTCAAGGATGCTCCTGTCCATGAACGCTCCCGGGTCTCCTTCGTCGGCGTTGCAGCATACGTATTTCTGGTCATCTTCATTGGCTCTCGCAAGGGCCCATTTTGTCCCTGTAGGGAAGCCTCCGCCGCCTCTTCCTCTGAGGCCTGATGCCTTGATCGTGTCTATGACCTGATCCGGGCTCATGGTGGTAAGTACTCTCGCTATCGCCTGGTAGCCGTCTGTAGCAAGGTATTCGTTTATGTTTTCAGGGTCTATGACTCCGCAGTTCCTGAGGGCTACCCTCTTCTGCTTTCTGTAGAAGTCTGTATGTGTAAGCGGCTCTATCTTTCCGTCTTTTACGGTTTCCTGGTAGAGGAGGCGCTTTACGACTCTTCCTTTTTCGATGTGCTCTGAAACTATTTCCTTTATGTCCTCAGGCTCTACTCTTGAGTAGAATGCTCCCTCCGGATACACTATCATTATAGGGCCGAGGGCGCAGAGTCCGAAGCAGCCTGTCTTTATTACTTTTACTTCGTCCTGAAGGGATCTGCTCTGGATTTCTTCTTCAAGGAGCTGTATTATTCTTTCGCTGTTTGACGAGGTACAGCCGGTTCCTCCGCAAACAAGTATATGTGAACGGTACATGTAGTTTACCTCCTCTTAGGCTTTGGTATATTCAGTGACTGGCTGATTGCCGGATATGTGCTTTTCTATTATGTCTCTCATTTTCTGTGGGGTGAGATTGAGGTATGTCGTTTTTTTGCCGCCGGAGTCTATGACTTCTGCCGTGGGCTCGTAGTTGCACATGCCCATGCAGTCTGTCTGTACTACCGCTACGTCATGGAGGTCAAGCCTTTCGAGTTCTTCCATCGCTGTATGTACTATGCCCTTTGCCCCTTTTTCGATCCCGCAGTCTCCCATTGCTATGTTTATCCTGTATCTCCATGTGTCGGCTTCTCTTATTCCCAGCTGCCTTTTTGCTTCTGCTGCTGCCTGATTAAGCTCCTGTATGCTTTTCATGTTTTCCTCCTCTTATACCGCGGTATTTAGCCTTTCTGCTTGTAAGAATCGATTATCTTTTCTACGTCCTGCACTGTAAGCCTTCCGTGTACGTCTTCGTTTACCGTTATTACCGGTGCGAGTCCGCATGCGCCTATGCAGCGGCAGGCCTCGAGCGAGAACATTCCGTCCTCTGTGCATGC
>SAAM01000544.1 GCA_009929415.1 Clostridia bacterium
GTGACTTCGTCACGAGAAGTGTCGCTACGCGACGGGAAGTGTTGCTTCGCAACGAGAAGAGTGACTCCGTCACGAGAAGAGTGGTTGAGAAGTAGTTGTTTAAATACTTCGAAACCATTCCGTCGGCTCTGCGGTAGTGCAGAAAATTTTGTGTAAACATCCCCGAGCCGGTCTGTAACCGTGAATTTCGGGGGAGGGTACAGTCAACAGAGCAGTTTCACCCTGTCGCCGAAGTGTATCACAAGATTGTCCATAATTGCCGGCCAATCACGTATCTGCTGAGTCCACTTTTCTGTTACCTGCATCGTAACTAAATATAGCATCTTCATCAGGGCGTCATCGGAAACGAAGGCGCTCTTTGTCTTTGTAACTTTTCGCAGTTGTCTGTTGAAATTCTCTATACTGTTCGTTGTGTATATCATTTTCCGGATCTCAGGGGAGTATTTGAACATTACTGAAAGTTCGTTCCAGTTATTCCTCCAGGATCGTACAGCAATAGGATATTTCTTCTCCCACTTCTTTTCAAGGTCATCCAGGGCACAAAGGGCTATTTCTTCAGTCGGGGCCTTGTAGACAGATTTAAGGTCGTTTATGAATTCTTTCCTGTTTCTGTATGATACGTATTTTGTAGAGCTTCTTATCTGGTGTACTATGCACCTCTGTACTTCTGTATCAGGAAAAGCGGCACTTATTGCCTCTGAAAATCCGCTGAGCCCGTCAACTGACGCTATCAGCACATCCTTTACCCCACGGTTCTTAAGTCCGTTCAAGACTGCAAGCCAGTACTTAGATGATTCGTTGGCTCCAAGCCATATTCCAAGCACATCTTTCTGACCTTCAAGATCCTTACCTATTATTACATAGGCCGCTTTCTTTATTACTGTTCCGTTATCCCTTACAGAGTAATGCACTGCATCCAGCACCAAATGGACATATACGCTCTGAAGGGGTCTTTCCTGCCATTCCCTTATGAGGGGAAGGAGCTTGTCCGTTATCTTAGAGACTCTGCCGTCATCTACATCTATTCCGTACATCTCATTCATGGTCTTCTGGATATCCCTTGTCGAGACTCCCTGAGAGTATAGGAATATTATCTTGTCTTCGATGGAAGATATGTCTGTCTGATGCTTTTTTACGAGTTCAGGCTCAAATTCCCCGTTCCTGTCTCGGGGGATATTTATATCCACTTCTCCCATGCTGCCCTGGACTCTCTTTGTTGAATATCCATTCCGGCAGTTATCGGTATGTTTGTTCTTATAGTCGTATTTTGAGTATCCCAGTTCGTTTTCCAGTTCTGCATCAAGGGCAACTTGTATTGCTTCGGCTGTCAGCATCTTTACAAAGTTATGGATGTCATCCATCGTCTTGATGTTGCATTCCTTGATCGCCTCGCGCAGTTTCTTGCTTCCTTCTTCTCCCAGTGGGCTTGTCCTTTTGGCCATTGTTAAAACCTCCTGTTGTCAGTATATTTTACTTCACCGACTATGAGGAAGTTTACACAAACTTATAGGCACTACC
>SAAM01000545.1 GCA_009929415.1 Clostridia bacterium
GGCTTCAATCACTATTCCTCTTGATCCTTTATCTATGCAGAAGTCAAGGATATCCGTTCCCATATCCATGCATGATTTTATTAGGACGACATTTTTTTCAATTTTATCAGTTTCTATGAAATCACGAACAGTTATGTTTCTGTGGATTATGAATTCATTGGTATCGATTATTCCTATTGGGCCGTAGCTTGATTGGAATGTATTAAGAGACATAGTGTTCGTCTTTGTGACCTCTCTTGCGGTATTGACTTCGTTGTTGAGAACTACGAGTACGCCTTTTCCCACTGCGTTTGGAGATATGGCAGTACATACTGCAGCTGCAAGGTTTGAGGAACCGTCATATCCAAGCTCTGAGCTGTTTCTCATTGCGCCGACCACAACCACCGACTTCTTTATGCAAAGCGCAAGATCAAGGAAATATGCGGTCTCTTCCAGAGTATCTGTTCCGTGAGTGATTATTATGCCGGATATGTCTTCTCTTTCTGCGAGTTCAAGTACCATGTTCTTTATTTCAAAGAGCATATCAAAATTGACATGCGGCCCCGGGATCTCACAGTATTCTATAGTCTCTATGTCAGCGAGCTTGTCTATGTTTGTAACCATCGAAAGAATCTGGTTGCCTGAAAGAGAAGGTATGGCTGCCCCGATCTTTTCATCGATGGTCATGGATATGGTTCCGCCGGTAAATATTATTGCCACTTTAGGTTTTTTCATGAGTTATAGCCTCCAAAATTGAGATTTATGAAATTAACATATGTAATCTTGAAAATGACACACAAAATATTGTATGATAAAATACGCAAATATACAATTACTTTTTGTAGTAATGGACATAAAGTGATATAATTATATATTGAAGTTAAGGTAAATATGTTTACAGAATTATATAGATATTGGAGTTAAGATGAAAGAAATATATTTTGATAACAGTGCGACTACAAAGCCCTATCCCGAAGCAGCAGATCAGGCGAGGATTGCGATTGAAGAGATGTTTCACAATCCGTCTTCCATATACAGCAGAGGAATAGCTGTTTCGAGGAAAATGGAAGAAATAAGGGAAATTACAGCTGAGACTATCAACGCAAAGCCAAGGAGCATAGTTTTCACATCAGGAGGAACTGAATCCATAAACACAGCTATAATATCAGCTCTTCGAAATTCGAGGGGAAGACACATAGTCACTACTGAATATGAGCATGACGCAACGCTCAACATAATAAAGAAATACGAGAGAGAAGGCTGGAAGGTTACTTATATAAAGCCTGAAAACGGGAAAATAGAAGCTGAGAGCATCCTGAATGCGGTTTCATCCGATACCGCACTTGTAAGCGTGATGCATGTAAATAACGAGACAGGAAATATCATAGATATAAATCTTCTTGGCACAGAACTCAAGAAGAAAAACCCGGGGACAGCGCTTCACATAGATGCGGTGCAGTCATATATGAAGCTCAGGCTGGACGTTGAAAAATGCAGTGCAGACTATCTGAGCATTTCCGGACACAAAATTCATGCA
>SAAM01000546.1 GCA_009929415.1 Clostridia bacterium
ATGGCGGGCCTGGGCATGATAACAGGAGTCACAGGCATTCCGTTTGTCATCTATTCGGCCTGCCTTATGTGCATGGCCTGGTACATATTCAGATGCGGAACCAGGTGCATGGTACGGCTCTCCGCAAGCCCGCACTTTGTAACGCTTCAGGAAGCCAGGAAGATAGCCCTCGCTGAGAGGGAAGTGCCTTACGGTCCCTGGCTCTGCCTCGGAGCTTATTTTTGGATAGTGTTTTTTGTATAGTAAAAATTTAAAGACTGATTGAGAGGAAAAACATATGAAAGACAAAACATGTATGCCAGAGATGACCGAAGATGGAATAAGGCTCCTTACAACACAAGAGGCTGCCGAATATATGGGGATCAGTTACAGACAGTTTCTGAAGATACGGAAACGGGGATATTGCGGCCTTCCTACCTATCCCGCGCCTCCATGTACTATGATCGGAAAAAACAAAAAGAAGTTCCGATACCGGATCGATGAGCTTGACAACTGGATCAAGAATATGCCTAAATTTCACACGATAGAAGAGTATCGGCAAAGATTCAAAGAGGCCGAAGAAGAGGTTGCAGAAAAAAATAACCCCTCTTACACACAGAATATTGACACATATAACGCTAATATGTCTAAAAACTGTGTGCCGGATCAAACGTCTGCGCAAACTGACAAGACGTCATACGGGGAACAGTTCATCAACAGGGATGAAAACACCGACACCTCCTATGTTATTATGCAAGACGGGGTCCCTGTGGACCCCGATAAACTCAGTGATATCCAGAAGGCCGAGCTGCAAAAGCTGATAAAATCATTCTCTGTCATTAAAAGCTGTATCCAGGCAATTATGTCAAACGACATCTTCGTTGCTTCTGAATTTATCAGGATGTTTGCAGAAGCAAAAGATGCCGGCTCCCTGGAAGTGATCTTTCATTTTGCACGGGAAAATGCAGAAAGGCTCAGTTTCGGCATGGGGATGATGATAAACGGATGTATAAACGAATTCTCCGGAGACAGGGCTAAGGCGGATGCGATAGCGCTTCTTGAGGGAAGATCCGGTCAAATACCGTCATGAAATATACAGACAGCTTAAAAAAAGTCATGTGTGCAATGGTAATAGCCGTTACACTTGTTCCGTCTCCCCTGTACGGCAACGCCAATATTGACCAGGCACTTGGGTACGGAGCAGCTGTCTGGCTTATGGACAAGGTTTTTGGCGGAAACGGAAGCAAACAGCAGGAAAACGGCAGCTGCATGGTACTTGCGGACGAGCTGAATTCAGTGCCGCTGGAGGCCCTTATGACAGCAAGGCATATGACGATGTATGCCGCCAATACTGAACCCCGTAGCAGGGAATTTGTGCAGAGACTTTCAAGTACGATCGGAATCAAGGAAATGTATTTTATAGACCTTGCTAAGGGTATGGGCAAATATTGGACCCTTATGGAACATCAGAGCAGGGAGCTGGATAAGATGTTCGACGATACCGCCCTGTCCGATCACGGGCTTGGCAGAAAGGC
>SAAM01000547.1 GCA_009929415.1 Clostridia bacterium
CTTGGATTGTCAGCGAAGTTGAAGAAGGATTCGAAGAATATGGTCTGTACGTAGGTCCTTGATAGGATGTTCTTTACATATCCCGCCAGCGTGCTGTTGGCAGAAGAATCCGCGATTATCTGGTGGAATGCGTCGTTGACGTTCATATACAGCTCGAGGTCTTTTTCCTCAAATGCCTTTCTTTCATTGTCGATCTGTTCCTGAAGCATACAAAGCTGAAGCGGCGTAATAAGGTGGGAGGCTTTTTTGATGGCCATTATCTCCAAAGTTTCCCGGACTTCGTAGGTGTCTATTATTTCCTGTTTTGTAGGGGTGACCAGACATGCTCCCCATCCGGGAACTATCTGTACGAGACCTTCATTTTCAAGTCGTCGAAGGGCCTCCCTTACGGGAGTCCTGCTTACATTGTATTCCTTGGCTATTAATATTTCAGGAAGCCTCTGTCCGCTTTTGAGGGTCTTGTTGAAGATCCCTTTGCGTATTCCTTTATAAACGTGATCCGCAGAGGTTTTTCCCGGAGTGGTGTTTCTCGCCATTTTATCATCCCCAATTAATATTCCTTCTGGCTACAATATATACAGTTGTCTGTTATTGTGCAAGCAAAATGCTTGACATATAAAAGAGTATCATATATAAGTAATTAAAGCATGTATTCATTGTATACATATAAAGTTTCAATATGGATGAGGAGTGATCTGTGTGCTTGATCTCAACAAACTCTGCAATATGAAGGGTAAGATCGCAGTTGTCACCGGTGCTGCTTCAGGAATAGGCGCAGGCATATCAAAGTTTTTTGCTGATGCGGGAATAACCGTTGTCATGGCTGATATCAACGAAGAACTTGCATCCTGTGTCCGAAGTGAAATAGCTTCTGCCGGCAACAGCGCCGTATTTATAAAATGCGACGTGACAAAGGAATCCGATTGTAAAGCTTTGGCTGACGCCGTTATTGAGAAATTCGGGAAAATCGACATGCTTGTGAACTGTGCGGGTGTTGCCCGCCGTCACACAGTGGAGACACTTTCCGAAGCGGACTGGGATCTCGCGTTGAATGTTACTCTTAAGAGCGTATTCCTGATGAGTAAGCATATCGTACCCTACATGAAAAAAGCCGGCGGAGGAAAGATCGTAAATATAGGATCGGGCTGGGCCCTAAAGGGAGGAGATCATGCAGTCTCCTACTGTGCGGCTAAGGCCGGAGTATGGAACATGACCAGAGCTATGGCTATCGATCACGGCCCGGACAATATAAATGTGAACTGTGTCTGCCCCGGGGATATCGACACGCCTATGCTGAAGAGCGAATGCGAGCAGCTGGGCGGAGTTTATGACGATAAGTATAAGGATGAGTGCGCACAGCGGCCTATGGCCAGGCTGGGTGCTCCTGAAGATGTTGCGATGTGTGTGTTCTTCCTTTGCAGCGATATGGCACCATGGGTGACGGGCTCGAGTCTCGTCGTTGATGGTGGCGGCATAGCATAAAACGGAGAATATATGGGGCATCTGCTT
>SAAM01000548.1 GCA_009929415.1 Clostridia bacterium
ATGAAGTTCGTGGGAAATCGGTCAACCGTCAGGTTTTTCGGTAGAGAGCAACGAGGAGTTGAAATGCCCTCATTGCCACGGCCCAGTCCAAAGCTGGGATAAGGCAAGAAGACATGGATACTTGGAAGACGGGACGGACCTTCTGTTTCTGATAATCATTGTAAAGTGCATATCATGCAATAAGAAGCATAGGGTACTCCCATCGTTCCTCCTTCCGTACAAGAGGTTCCTGGCTGTGGTCATAGCCAGGACAATACTCGCTGGATGCCCAAGAGATGCCTGTGCTGCCGAATATGCGACCCAGATACAATGGTTGCAGTGGAATGCGAACGTGGAACAGGATTTTGAGCTGATACTGAGACAGGATACCCCTCTTGATGAATCGTGCGGATTCGCCCCGTTGCTCTCGGAACTCAAGGAAACATACCCCGCAGCGGAAAGCACAGAAGAAGAGGAGTTTGAATCGGACCTGGATCCGGATTCGAAACCTGCCTTCCGGCACTGGACAGCCTCCAACTGGCTGAGCAAAATCATATGCCGCTATGTGCTTTTCAATAAGGGAAAATGCCCCCCTAGTTATGGGTACCTGTCCTCAGCCTGAATGCTATCCTCCGGTACATGGAGGCTGAAAATGATTCAGAAAACCGAAAAAATTGAGAAGGCAGCGGACAAGGTACAGCTTATAGCACCCTTGCTTAGCGAAACATTAAGCACTGCAGACCGTGTCGATCTTCAGAAAAGGATCGCCGCAGAGGCAGGGCTGTCTTATCGCAGCATCGGACGATACGTCGAAAGGTTCAAAAGGAAAAAGCTGCAAGGATTAGTGGATGCGATGAGAAAGAGGGATGACCTCAAGACGATTTCAGACGATGTCGTCGACCAGGCCATCATCCTGAGGAGGGAATTGCCGAGCAGGAGCATCGAGGACATCATCTTCATCCTGACTTCCGAGCATTTCGTTGGAATGGGTGAGATAAAGCGCAGCACCCTACAGCGCAGGCTGCAGCAGGCTGGATATTCTAAGCGACAGATGATGCAATATGTGAATACGCCGCAGCTTACCTCACTGAGAAGATTCCAGAAGGAGCATAGGATGATGATGCTCCAAGGCGACATAAAGTACGGGCCCTATCTTCCCATAGGCCCGAACGGGAGTCCCAAGCAAGTGTTCTGGATAGGTTGGATCGATGATGCCACCAGGTACATAGTGTATGGGAGGTTCTATACTGAGATGACGGCACTCAGCGTCAAGGACTCCTTCAAGATGGCTCTGATTATGTGTGGCAAGCCCGACTCAGCATTGATCGACAATGGAAAACAATACATTGCGTATGACTTCAAGATGTGCGCCTCCTCATTGGGAGTGAAACTGCGATATTGCCGGCCCTACGCCCCAGAAACAAAGGGGAAGATTGAAAGGTTTAATTCCTTACTTGATAAGTATATAAATGAAGTTTCACTAAAGATATTCAACACCCTTGAACGACTGAATGCAAGTTATCTCGCA
>SAAM01000549.1 GCA_009929415.1 Clostridia bacterium
TTGTCTTTTATCGCATTGACATGTATCTCTCCCTGAACTCCGAGCACCATCTGCTTGGTTTCCTTGTTCCTGTTATATGTGAAGGAAGGATCCTCTTCTCTGAGCCTCTGGATTCCTGTGGAGATCTTGTCCTCATCATTCTTGTTGAGCGCCTCTATGGCTACCAGCATCTGCGGCTTTGGAAACTCCATTTCTGCCTGCTGGCCATAACCCTCTTTTGTTGAAAGGCATTCTCCCGTAAACACATCGTTGAGCTTTGTAAATATCACCAGGTCTCCTGAATGAGCTTCATTCAGTTCCTTAAGCTCCCTGTTAACCACAGTGAACATCTTGTGGATTCTCTCTTTTGTGCTCCTGCTTACATTGAATACGTCCATTTCCTGTCTGAAGTCGCCCTCACATATCCTCGCATATGATACTCTGCCAAGGAAAGGGTCTATTACGGTCTTGAATACCTGAGCCACAGAAACTGTAGAATATCTTGGAAGTCCTGTATCCAGTGGTGTAGGAAGATAGTCTACTACCATATCCATTAGCGTATGTACTCCTATGTTCTTTACGGTGGAGCCGCAAAGCACCGGTATTATGTCTCCGGCAAGTACGCCCATCCTGAGTCCCTTTGTGATCTCTTCTTTTGTAAATGTATCCCCATTGAAGAATTTATCCATCAACTCTTCGTCAGTTTCAGCAACTGACTCCAGAAGCATATCTCTTATTGGATCTATCTGTGAATGCATATCATCAGGCATCTCTACTGTCACGCATTCTTTTCCGTTGTATTCTCTTGCAAACATGTCTACTACATTTATGAATCCCTTGAAATCCTCTGCTTTTCCCCATGGCACATGGAATGGCGCCACTTTTTTTCCGTATCTCTCTCTAAGCTGCTCTAATATTTTTTCGTAGTCTGATTTTTCACTGTCTATCTTGTTTACAAATATGAATTTTGGCATGTTGAGCTCGTCTGTTATCTCCAGAGCCTTTTCTGTTCCTACCTGTAAATCCGTGGTTCCATCTACTACTATTATTGCACCCGATACTGCCTGCATCGCCGAGGTAAGCTCTCCGGCAAAATCAAAGTATCCTGGAGTATCAATAAAATTGTACTTGTTGTTCTTATATTCTATCGAAAATAATCCCATTGAAGAAGTGTATTTTGCCTCGTCTGTTGGTTTTGAAATCCTGTTTGTCAACCCTGCTGTGTAGTGTATCGCTTCTGTAAGATTACTCTTTCCTGAACCACTGTGTCCCAGTATTGCAACATTCCTTATCTTATCGCTCTCATAAACCCTCATATCAAATCCTCCTTCTGGCAATGCCATTGTGTGCAATTTTCAAAATATTGAGTATTTTTAATAATTATAACGTAAGAACGCCAAATTTGCAATCGTTTTCAACAGGTTTTTATCAATTTTTCAATTATAAATTTAAAAATCTCTGACCTCAGGAAAGTCATTCCTGAAATCAGAGATTAATTCTTGATTATTCAATTATGGTGCC
>SAAM01000550.1 GCA_009929415.1 Clostridia bacterium
GGACTTGGCCTTCGGTTTGTCCGTGAACTGGAACAAGGCAAGCCTACTGTAAGGCTGGATAAAGTTAATCAAGCGTTGGCAATGTTTGGAAGCCAGGCAGTACCGGGCCCTATTGAGCAGAAGGATGAATTCTGATGGCCGAACGAAAAGCAAAGATTTACGTTTCATCCCAATATGCTGGAATACTCTTTGAGAATGATAAGGGCTACGTATTTGAATATGACCAGTCCTATCGACAAAACCCTGAAGCCATGCCGATAAGTTTGACAATGCCCCTCTCAAAACAGAACTATGCCAGTAAGACCATGTTTCCGTTTTTCGACGGACTCATACCGGAAGGATGGCTTTTAGCTATTGCATGTTCTACATGGAAACTGGATCGAAGAGATAGAATGGGCCTTCTGTGTGCTGTCTGTCGTGACTGTATTGGATCAGTTAGTGTGGAGGCTATTGCATGAATCAATGTCTGTATTGCAGAAAACCTCTTACACAGGACGAGAATCATTGGCACTCAGCATGTATCAAGAAATTCTTCGGCATTTCGGAACTTCCAGTCCTAGCCATAGATACAAGTGAATTGGAGCAATATGCCCGCACTGCAATCGATGCAGGACTTACCGTTCCGGGAGTACAAAAAAAACTTTCGCTCCATCTTGACCGAACACAAGGAAGAGGGCGGTTGACTCTCATTGGATATCCTCCTGGCTTCATTGCAAAACTGCAGACAGAAGAGTATTCCCATCTGCCGGAGCTTGAGGATGCAACCATGCACATGGCAGATGCTGCGTCAATTCAGACCGTCCCCCATGCATTGATTCCTCTTCATGATGGATCACTAGCCTACATCAGCAAACGCATTGACAGGGTAACAAAAAGACAGGAAATGCACAAACTTCCAATGGAAGATTTCTGTCAGCTCTCATCCCGACTGACTGAGGATAAATATAAAGGGTCCTATGAGCAATGCGGCAAACTTATCAACACCTACTCCAGCCAAAGCATGCTGGACATCACCAATTTTTGGTATCTGCTGGTGTTCTGCTTTATTACCGGGAATTCCGACATGCATTTGAAAAATTTCTCCCTCTATGCTCCGGATGGCAGACACTACCAACTTACTCCTGCCTATGATTTGTTGCCTGCAACCTTGGTACTGCCCGAAGACAAGGAGGAGACGGCACTTTCTTTAGGAGGGAAACGCTCAAGACTCAACCGACTTGATTTCCTTCAACTGGCACAGCATCTCAATCTTTCCCCCAAGGTAGCTGAACGGTTGATGAATCGTCTCCTGACTCTGGAAGAAGTGTTAATCGAAATAATCAACGCAAGCCATCTTACCGAAGAAGAGAAACAAGCATTTGAAGCGCTGATACGATCACGAATGAGAAGATTGCAAGCATAGATTATGCTACCTCTTTGCCGACCCTTGCCTCTGTTGATACGTAGGGAGGGTTGCCAGCTCAGCTCTGATGCGTTGCTTCTCCGCTTCCAGCGAGACT
>SAAM01000080.1 GCA_009929415.1 Clostridia bacterium
TAGACCGACAACGATTCTTGTCGGTCCGTCTCAGTACAGAGAGACAATTGCTTGAACACTGAGAGTAATAAAGCAGGCCGGCCTCCTATGAAGCCGACCAAGCTCGTACTTATGAAAAAACTTGATGCCGTATCGAGCTTTGCAGTTCCTCATCAGAACAAAGAGCGTTCATAACGTGAGGCCACTGCCGGGCAAACGAAAAATAGGTATGAGCATTGCTGCCGGCTACTAAACCGCGCGAAATTACTTCTTCAGGTGTCAGAAACCAACTGGCATTTTTGATATGCTCCGGTCGCTCCCGAAGGGCCGATAATGCCTCAGTCTCAAGATTATCCTGTAAAAAGAAACCAGGGTAAGGTCCTAGGTCTTCTGCACGGATTCCATGAAAACCATCCATTTGAAAGCTGAGGCGCAATTTTTCACGTTCATATAGAAACCTGACAACGTCCTCTTGAAGTTTGTTTTTCTCTTCGCACGGAGGTGGAAAATGGTCTATCCAAAGGTGCTTGTCGAGCTTGCAGGTGAAACCTGCCATTCGGGCATTTATCATGTAGTCTATGTCCTCCCCGCGGGTAATCAGGGGGTCGAAAGGAACACTCATTGCCATCTTGCGTGAAAACACCATGTTGCCGCCAAGGACGATGGAGGTATCCACCAATTCTCCTTCGCTGGCATCAATCGATTCATACACCATATTTTGATATCGTTGTTTCTTAAGGAACAACCCGGCGTTCTCAACTCCTTGCGACCGATCATGGACAAGGGTTCCACCATCCTTATATCGATACCTGCCGGCGATAAGATCTATTTCGGACGTTCCAATATACGTTCGGATTCGTTCAGAGTAATTAAATGGGACAATTTCGTCATCATCGATAGCTGCAATACAATCCGCCCCCAGAATGAGAGGAATTGCCAATTGGCAATTACGAATCGCTGCATATCCTTGCAAAGTAAGCAATGACTCAGGATACCCTTTCAGCTTCAATGCATGCTGGATTGTATTGAGAACGGCTGTATGGAAGTGCCCGATGTGAAGCTTGTTTTGAAACGGTCGTATGAGTTCATTGACTCGTTCAATTACTTCGCTTTCGAGGCTGGGGTGTACCGGAGCGCTGAGCACGAGTACGGTAAAAGGGAAGGCCGGATTTGTTCTAGTAAGACTCTCCAAGGCAGCGGTCAAGGTATCATCACCATCGAGATATGTTGGATGATCGAAAACAAGGTCGTCAGTAGTGGTCTTTCTCTCTTTGGTTCCTTGCCAATACGTTGGAATTACGACAAAAGGATTGTGTATCATTGTTGGATGTCCTCCTTGAATTGCAGTGTTAATAACGCAGGAACCCTGCGTGGTTGTCCTGCAGAATTTGACAGCGATGGTGATGGTTGCGTCAGCAGGCAGGGCTTTTCTCCATCCTTTGCAAGACCAAGAACGGAAGAAGCACCTCCATCCAGGTTGACGAGGAACTCAATGGTTCCTGCTTGGTGCATGCTCATTATGCTTTGTGCCAATGATGCCACATGACTGAAGGTTGCTCCTTCGGACTCAGGGAATCTGCCTGCAATAGAAAGGATGAAGATGTCATCCGATGTGCCTCCGATTGCAGATCTCGGCTGCAGTCCCTCCGGTGTAAGTTGTGTCTCCTGCGTCAACTGTGAAGCTTTGGTATACCACCCTTCTTTTCTCAATCGGTTGGTCGTGTCCATGTCTGTAGCAACCTGATTTTCTCCATCAAGAATCAGGGCGTTGAATCCTCCGGCAAGCCACACAACCGTCTCTTTCGGCACTGGGAGAGATTTCCAATGAACCGACCAAGTAACGGAAGATTCCTTTTCAAATAACCTGGCTGCTGAAGCAACGACTACGCCAAAAGGCGGTACTTTGACAGGTCCTTCGCAAACAGCCCATACATAGTCATGGATGATGGTTGCACATATTTTCCCTGCTCCTACAAGGGTGTCGGGATCATTGGGGAAATATATTGTTGCATCCGAACCTGCGTCTTTTCCTTGCCTGTCGAAATGCAAGCATGTTTGGGTTCTGCCGGTGGTGAGTGAGAGAGAGTCCCAGTCTCCTTCACAGGCGAACAGTTCTCCATTTTGTGAATAACCCAGCAGTGCTTTCTGATAGAGAGGAACTGATTCAAGGAGCAGGTCCTCATGACGGACGGCAAGATAATCCAAGAAAAAATCATCCCAAGGGAGAGGACGGTCGTCATAGTGTGCATACCATGCCTTCAGATTTTCCGTAAAATAGTAATTGAAGCTGGTAAAGAGCCCTCCATGAGGATAGGACACTTCCAAGGGAGATGCCTTGCCTCGAAAGAACTTTGGTTCTACGGTTACAGCAGTTGACTGCACTGTGGCAAGTGAGACATGTACGGCATGTGCCTGGGTGTGGGGAACCTGTTCCCATGTGCCATCGGGGTGCTGCAGAAAAAAGCCTTGATGGATCGCAATGTGTTTGGATGCAATCCAAGAAGGATATGCTGCACAGTTTGATAATTTCTTGATAACACCGGAATAACAACTTGGATTTTGCTCCGGAGTCAGGGTTTTGAACATTCTGATTGCTCCGGTTGCCGTTGGTTGCTTGAAAATGGGATGGAAATGTGAGGTTTCGGGAATCCGGTGGTCTCCCGCCTCGAACACACTTGTATTGCAAATAGATGCTGCGAACCACTCCCTGTGATCAAGGCATGCGCTGACTTGAACATTCTCCTGAAGGAATGCTAGTGCATACCACACATCTGCACATACAACGTGTCCCTTCAAGGCAAGGGCATGTATCTGGTCACTTGAGATTTCATGGGGGGCATCTAGGAACAGTACCGGGTCTGAGAGCTCCGATTGATTGATGAATTCATTGGGTAGTCCGACATGGATTTTTGTATCTTCTCCCCAAGGGCTTCTCAATAATTGTATTTGGACATCAAGAGGAGCAGCGTCGTATACATCGGGGATGATGAGCAGATGCTCCGTTGACTCCATCGGGTTCCACGCCGGTATGGCATGGTTGAAACCGGATTCAGCCCATGCAGGGAATGAGTTCTGAAGGAATTTCTTTCGTTCTCGGCGAAGCAGCGCAAGCAGGCTGCCTGGTGAGTAGGTATTCCACACAGAAGCATCCTGGGTGCATAACTCACGAATTCGATCCTTCCAAGCGATGAGCGAAGGGATTGGAAGTCTCTTGTCTGCAACTTCATCAATAATGACTTCCCTTTCGGGGTACTGGTCGAACTGGATGATGAATTCGCCTGCAACGAGTCGCCTATACCACCGGGTCTTGCTATAGTGGGAATACAAGCAGGGAAGAGGCCTGTTCATTCTTTCATTCCCCCTGTCATCAAACCACCGATGATGCGTTTCTGCAGAAGCAGGACCAAGGTGATGAGAGGCACTACAATGATTGCCGAAGCCGCCATGATGGTTCCCCATGGCATATAGTTATCAGCTTCATACATCTTGAGCCCTACAGTAACTGTTTTAATGGTGATCGGGTTGAGGACCAGGGCGAAAAGGTACTCATTCCAAGCTTGGATGAATGCAAGAATGCCAACAGTGAAAACTCCCGGCCCCAGCAGCGGAATGATGATTTTCATGAAGCATTGTGCCGGTGAAGCCCCGTCTATCTCCGCAGCTTCTTCAATCTCAGCAGGAATTGAAGAGAGGTAGGGAGTCAAGAACCATATGACGATGGTCAGGGTGAAGAGTATGTTTACAAGTATCAGGCCGGTATAGGAATTCAAGAGCCCAAGGCTTCTGATGATGGTGTAGATGGGATTGATTATGACTATAGGAGGCAACAAGCTGATTGAGAGGACAACAAGAAGGATAGGGGTTTTTCCTTTTATGGGTGTCTTGCCTATTGCATATGATGAGAGGCTTCCTATAACCAGGGCAAAGAGCGTTGAGACGGTTGCAATGATGAAGCTATTTCCCAAATACTCATGCAATGGGCGTACGGTAAAAGCCTTGTAATAATTCTCCAACGTATATGCGGAAGGAAACCAAGTAAGTGAAAAAATGTCTCTCTCATTCTTGAAGGAGTTCAAGAGTTGCCAGAAGAATGGAAATCCAATAAGCACAATGAAAAAAACAGCAAAGAGATAAAAAGAGAAGATAGTGGATTTGCGGATTACTTTCATCGAGTTCCTCTCCTTCCTGCATCGATCTTGTTTTTAATGACATCAGTAAAGAAGAGCGCAATGACACAGGTGAGCAGCAAGGTGAACGTTGCAAGTGCAGAACCATACCCATAATTGCCTGCATCAAAATAGGTACGCATCGTATACATGGTCAGTGACTCGGTAGCATATCCAGGTCCGCCGTTTGTCAATGCAACGATGACGGTATAGACTTTGAAGGAAGAGATTATTCGAAATAGGATTGCTGTAGCCAGAACCGGCTTCAACAAGGGAAGGGTTATAAGGAAATACCGTTTCAAGGCATTGGCTCCATCGATTTCCGCTGCTTCCATCAATGAGGCGGGAATTGTTTGAAGACCGGCCAGGATCAAGAGGGATACATAGGGTGCTGTCTTCCAAATATCTGAAAGAATGAGTATGAACCGAGCTGTGCCGTCTTGGCTGAGCCAAGGAATGAAAGAATCCAACAAGCCGGTACTCATCAGGATTTGGTTGAATACCCCATATTGGTCGTGAACCATGAATTTCCACATGAAGCCGCTGACCATGGTCGGAATAGCCCAGGGGATCAGCACTACCACACGCAATACTCCCTGTCCCTTGATGGGGAGATTCATCATCTGAGCAAATAGAAGGCCCAATACCACCTCACACCCTACAGTGAGGATGGTGAAACCTAAGGTAAACAGCAATGCTCCAAAGAATCGAGTATCAGAAAACATTCTGATGTAGTTTTCCAAGCCGATGAAGGTTTTGGTGGGTCCTGTCTGGAGACGGAACCGAAACATGCTGATGAGTATGGTACGGAGAACCGGATATACTCCAAAAATTGCGAAAATGAGGATCGTCGGTGTTAAGCACAGATATCCAAATTGTTTTCGTGAAAGTGTTTTCATGTTAGCTCCAAAGCAAGAGAAAGCCTCCTCCCTAGAGAGAGGAGGCCCGAATCTCTCATTATTTTCCAACGTTCATCATTGCTTTCTGTGCATCTGCAAGTGCTTGTGAAGGAGATTTGCTTTGTTTCATTGCATTTTGTACCTCTGCTGAGAGGATTGCTGAAATTTCTGCATAGTATGGGGACTGGGGTCTGGCGACGGCACTTTCTAGGATGGAAGGAAATTGGCTGTAATACGGATACTTCGCCAAGATATCTGCATCAGCATACAATGATCGTCGAGCAGGCAGGTATGAGTCATTCAATGCATGCAGTTTCTGTGCATATTCACTTGCGTAGAACTTCATGAATTTGATGGCTGCATCCTTTTGTTTTGAGTTTTTATTCAAGAAGAGCTGCCATCCTCCCACGACGCTCTTGCCCGCTGTTCCTTGTGGACCCTTCGGTAAAGGAGCGACGCCCAATTTTCCTGCTACCTGTGATTTTGTTGCATCCTGCCCCATCGCATATGCTTTCGGCCAAGCCCGCATAAATACCTGCTTGCCTTGGAACATGGAGGCTCTTGCATCGCCGCTTCCATAGGAAAGGACTCCTTCCGGCATCAATCGATTCTTGTATGCATCGACCATGATGCTGAGAATCTCAACATTCTGCGGTGAGTTTATGCGAATTGATCCATCGGATCCAATTACTTCGCCGTTGTTGGAGTAAAACCATTCTACAGCATTGCACGTCATGCCTTCTCCGTTTGCCAGCGATCCTACGAGTGCATATAATCCACCGCCTTCAGCTTCATTGATTTGTGCCGCGATGGCAAAGAGTTCTTCATAGGTCTTGGGAACAGGCTTTCCATGCTTCTCCAACAAATCAGAACGATAATAGAGAACACCGGCATCAGTCCTGAAAGGGATTCCCCAAAGCTTTCCTTGATACCTTGCAGCTTCAATGGTGCCCGGTAGAAATTCCTTTCGCTCTGATTCAAGCATATAGGAATCCAGCTGTTCAATGAGTCCTGCAGAGGCAAAAGTGGCGGTCCATGTCACATCTGCATTGAAGAAATCAATTGAACTGTCCCCACTTTGCAGGGCTATCAGAAGTGCCTGCAACTTGTCATTTGTTGCTTCAGGGAGCTCGATGACTTTGACGGTGATATCGGGATTCTGCTCATTGAATGCTTCAATAATCGTCTGCTCGGTTGCTCCAAGCGAAGATGCATGGGAATACCAGTTTAAAACGACTTCTTTTGATTTCCCTGTCTCTTGTGTCCCTGCCGAGAACAAGAAGGCCGGAACGAGAAGGAACAAACAGATTAGATTTCTTTGTTTCATGTATTGACTCCTTTTTCATTGGTGATTGTGTAGTGAAGAGTAACACACAAAAAAATGTATTACAATATATTGTATAACGCAAGTTATTGCGTATTATGGTAGTATATGATAGACTCTATTTCATGGAACACTTGGAATCACGCATCACTACAATCATCAAGGAACTCAGACTGCTTCACGGTTATACACAGAGTTTCGTTGCACAATCCCTGCATATTCCATTGAGGACATACCAGAGTTGGGAAAAGGAGTTCTCCTCTCATATTGGGAATTTGGAATTATTAGCGAAACTCTATCGAATTTCATTGATCGACATTTCGCACCTGGCGACGATGGGCGAACAGGAATGTTTAGATTCCATACAACGGTGGCCGTTCGAGAGTGAAGCATGTCTCGATGCAATCTTCAATGGAGCATCAGCCCATGATTTGAAGGCATCTTTTCCAGCACTCGTATCGAGCGATAAGACTTTGGAAACTTCAGTGGATAATTTGGTGCGAGATGCATATTTTTCCGGGAAGCTTGAATCCAGGTTGAGCTGCATGAAGTGTGACACCGATTTGGAAGAATCAATTGCCGTCCGCTTCGGACTCGTGCCGAATGCGGTAAAAGTTGTCGATACCACCCTTGTGCAGTTCCAGATCGTCAAGGAGATGGCCCTTGGCGTGGTTGGTTCCCGCTGGCTGACCGAGATGGCATCCCAGTACGATAGGTTCTCTGTCGGCGTGAGTAATGGCTATACGATAGCCAGAATCATGGACCACCTGAAGCGGGGGAATGCAACAAATTTCCAATTGTTTCCGCTCAATTTCACCATGACCCCTGCTGATTTTTCCATTACAGCTACATCACTGATCTCTTCGTTCCGGTATAAGAATGAAGGACGCTGCTCGGATTCAAATCCAATAACCGAGCCCGAAGTATACAGCGCCATGCAGCTGGCTGATGCTGTTGTGATGGGAATCGGCACCTTCAGCAGGAAAGGGCTTTATTCCAATATGATACAGGCGACTCTTGGATCGACCCGTTTGCAGGAGATTATCGCAGGTGGAGCAGTCGGAGACCTGAACTACTATCTTCTGGATGAGAAAGGTGACATCATCCAGTTCCCGGATCTAGTCTCTGAGATGGGGGCTGTCTCACATTCGGCACTCATCAAGGCGATACATCTCGATGTTATAAAAAAGAAAGCGAATCATGGTTGCAAGGTGATTATTGCAGCAGCAGGAGCACATAAGGCTTCTCTTGTCTCGCTTGCGATTACAAAGCGGTATGCCAACCATCTTCTTATTGACAGTTCCTTGGCTCGTGTCTTGGAGGGAGCGTAAAATCAGGCCGGCCTCCTATGAAGCCGACCTGCAAAGGGGTGCTATGAAGAACTCAGAAGTAGGACCCACCCAGTATCAACCTTTGACGCCTCCGAGCATGAGACCTGAGACAAAGTGTCTCTGGACGAACGGGTAGATGATCAGAACCGGAAGCATGCCCAGTACCATGACTGCCATCTTCAGGTTGTTGTAGACATACTGACCACCGCCGAGCGACTCGTCG
>SAAM01000551.1 GCA_009929415.1 Clostridia bacterium
TATACTCACCAGTTCTGTTTATTATCTGGTCTATACGAGTTACTTCGGGCTTGAAACACCTAAAATGATGACTCTTTTGAGGGAGTCGGAGGAGCTTACAAACAAGCTTGACCTTATGAACAAAAGGTTTAAGGAGGCTAACAACTCTCTGCTATCATTGCAGATGAGGGATAATTATATCTACAGACCTATTTTCGGTATGGAGGAGATTCCGCAGGAGGTACGTGATGCGGGTTTCGGAGGTGTTGACAGATACTCCTATCTCAAGAACTTTGACAATTCCGGGATTCTGACCAGAACAGCCGAAAATATGGATGTCCTGTACAAAAAGGCATTCGTTCAGTCAAAATCTTTCGATGAGGTGGTGATTCAGGCAAAGAATGCAGATAAACTGGCACTTAGTGTCCCGGCAATGCCTCCTGTAAACATCGCCGGACACAGAATACGTTTCTCAAGCAGTTTCGGATATCGTCCTGATCCTTTCAACGGCCGATACAGGATGCACTCAGGTATAGATCTTTCAGGACCAGTCGGAGAGCCTGTCTATGCAACAGGAAACGGAAAGGTTGTTGAAATCGGATATGACTTCTTTGGATACGGGAATTTTATTCTTGTTGACCATGGATTTGGATATAAAACGCGTTATGCCCACCTGAAGGCAAGCCTTGTTGTGATGGGCAGACAGGTAAGGAGAGGGGAGCAGATTGCATTGATGGGAAATACCGGCAGGTCAAAGGGACCACATCTCCACTATGAGGTAATCTATCAGGGACGACCTGTAAATCCTTTGAATTACTATAACAGAGATATTAATCCCGATGAGTTCCTTGCCATGGTGACACCTAAGGGACAATAGATTGTTATGAGTAAGTACAAATTCAATAAAGATCAGTTAAAATTTGTTGAGGATAGGTTGGGCATCACGGGAAAGATTCGTGTTGTGCTGAACTATGTGTTGATAAGTATCCTTCTTGCCGTATTCTATTATTTGATCATTGCGCTCTTTTTCAACACTTCCAAGGAGGAGCTTCTTGTAAAGGAGAACGAGCTCAAGGCGCAGGAATACAAAAAGGCTGTGGAGAAGATGGAGGTCCTTGATAATGTCATCTCAAACCTTGAGGAGAGAGATAAGGAGATATATCAGAGTATTTTCAAGTCTGAACCACCGGATATATTCCCGGTAAAAAACAGGGCAAGTCTTTATGCACAGCTGGATTCATCGTCTGATATCCGACTGGTTAAACTGACCGCTTCAAAGGTTAAGAATGCAGAGAGCCTTCTTGTACAGCAGGATGCAAAGATAGAGGCAATAAAAAATGTCCTTAAAAACAATCCGGCCGTAAAATCTATTCCATCTATCCTCCCGGTAAGAGGGATGGATGTTTCTCAGACGGGCGCGGGAGTAGGAAAAAGGATACATCCCTTTTTCAAGACTTCTGTCGAGCACACAGGGCTTGATCTGCTTGCATCTTTGGGAGCTCAGGTAGTGGCGACAGCA
>SAAM01000552.1 GCA_009929415.1 Clostridia bacterium
GGAAAAGAAATGGTTAAAAAAGGTGAGTGGGTAATAATTCACAGAAACATTCTGACACCTGAGCAGAGAGCTCCACAGGTACCAGATGATACAAAAAAAGTGCCACTTGAAATGTGGGTTAAGGGATACTTAAACAGTGATGCAGAAATCGGTGACGAAGTTGAGATAACTACAAGAACAAAGAGAGTAGAAAAAGGAACTCTTCTTGAAGTTAACCCATACTACAAGCATGACTTTGGAAAATTCGTGCCAGAGCTTAATGTTATAAGCGAACAGGTAAGAGACCTGCTTTTTGGAGGTGACAAGTAATGAACAGAGATAACAGCTATAGCGCAGTAATCGCCAGAAAACCGGAAATAATGAAGGCATCAGTAGGAATAGACTACAGCATCTTCGAAAGCGGATCTATCGGATTCGACTATGAGAGAATGATGAAAGAGACAGGATACACACTTGCTGAAATGCAGGACATCCAGTACTCAACAGGAGTAGGCAACACTCCGATACTTGAGCTCAGAAACCTTACAGCACTTGCAAGAAAACTGGCACCAGAAGGAAAAGGCGCAAGAATATTCATAAAAGACGAAGCATCAAATCCATCAGGATCGTACAAGGCAAGAAGAGCGGCAAACGCAGTATACCATGCTAAAAAGCTTGGTTACAAGGGAGTTATAGCAGCAACAAGCGGAAACTACGGTGCAGCAGTTGCTTCTCAGGCAGCGATGCAGGGACTTAAATGCATAGTTGTTCAGGAATGCTATGATTCAAAAGGCGTAGGTCAGCCTGAGATAATAGAGAAGGCAAGAAAATGCGAGGCTCTTGGAGCAGAAGTAGTTCAGCTTTCAGTAGGACCAGAGCTTTTCTACAAATTCCTTCTTCTTCTTGAAGAAACAGGATACTTCAACGCATCTCTTTACACACCATTCGGAATAGCAGGAGTTGAGACTCTTGGATACGAAATCGCAATGCAGTGCAGAGAGAAATACGGCAAGGATCCGGACGTAGTAGTTTGTACAAACGCAGGTGGAGGAAACCTTACAGGAACAGCAAGAGGACTTATAAAGGCAGGAGCAGAGTCTCAGATAGTAGCAGCCAGCGTAAACCTTAAAGGACTTCACATGGCATCAGACGAGCAGTTCAACAAAAAGTCATTCACAACAGGACACACAGGATTTGGAATACCATTTACAACATGGCCAGACAGATCAGACGTTCCAAGATCAGCAGCAAGACCAATGAGATACATGGACAGATATGTTACAGTAACTCAGGGATCAGTATTCTACATGACAGAAGCACTTGCAAGCCTTGAAGGACTTGAAAAAGGACCAGCAGGAAACACAGCGCTTGCAGCAGCATTCGCACTTGCTCAGGAAATGGATCAGGATCAGATGATACTTGTTCAGGAAACAGAGTACACAGGAGCAGGAAAACACATCCAGCCACAGCTTGCATTCGCAAAAGAAAATGGCATCGAAGTAGTGTTTGGAGATCCATC
>SAAM01000553.1 GCA_009929415.1 Clostridia bacterium
ACCGGTATCGCCAACCTGTCCGCCGCTTTCAGCGTAAAAAGGACTCTTGTCAAACACAAGCTGGTAGTACTCCTTGTTTTTAGTCTTTACGTTTCTGTATCTTACAATCTTTACCTGCTCCTCGCTCTTGTCGTAACCAACAAAGATTACTCCGTTGTACGGATGAACGTCAATCCAGTCTCCCTCTTCTGTGGAGGTTGCATTGCGGCTCCTCTCTTTCTGTTTTGCCAGTTCGTTTTCAAATGCCGTCAGATCAATCTTGTAACCATGTTCCTTGGCTATCAGTTCGCTGAGGTCGATCGGAAAACCGTATGTGTCATAAAGAGTAAATGCCTCTTCTCCGGATATGACTTTGCTCTCCTTGTTTTTCTCCATCAAAGTATCCATGAGCCTTATGCCCTTGTCCAGAGTTCTGAGGAATGCCTCCTCCTCTTCTCTGATTACCTTCTCTATAAGTGACTGCTGCTTCACCAATTCAGGATATGCAGCACCGAGATCATCTACAAGAGTGGGAACAAGCCTGCAGAGGAATGGTTGATCCATATCGAGGAAGGTGTATGAATAACGCACTGCTCTACGCAGTATTCTTCTTATTACATATCCGGCCTTTACGTTGGACGGAAGTTGCCCGTCAGCAATCGAGAAGCTTATGGCTCTGATATGGTCGGCTATAACCCTCATTGCAACAGATATCTGCGGAGATTCCAGATAGCTTTTGCCGCAAAGCCGGGAAATAGATGAAATCATATTTGTGAATAGGTCGGTGTCATAGTTGCTCTGTTTCCCCTGAAGGACCATGCACAATCTCTCGAGACCCATTCCAGTGTCAACGTGTTTTTGCGGAAGCTGGACAAGTTCCCCGCTTGCTTTTCTGTTATACTGGATGAAAACGAGGTTCCATATCTCAATCACCAAAGGATTGCCCTTGTTGACAAGAGATGCACCATCAATTTTTTTTCTATCCTCTTCGTTACGGATGTCCACATGTATCTCGCTGCAAGGGCCGCAAGGACCGGTGTCTCCCATCTCCCAGAAGTTATCCTTCTTGTTCCCGTTTATTATACGTTCTGCAGGAAGATACTGCAGCCAATAGTTGCGGGCCTCGTCATCTGCCGATATCTTGTCTTCTGTGCTACCCTCAAAAACTGTAACGTAAAGCCTGTCTTTATCAATTCCGTATACATCATTAAGTATTTCCCAAGCCCACTCGATTGCCTCTTTCTTGAAGTAGTCGCCGAAGCTCCAGTTGCCGAGCATTTCGAACATTGTGTGGTGATAGCTGTCGTGTCCCACCTCCTCAAGGTCGTTGTGCTTGCCGCTTACGCGAAGGCATTTTTGTGAGTCTGTCACTCTTGCGTGTTTGGCCGGGGAGTTTCCCAAAAACCAGTCTTTGAACTGATTCATACCGGCATTTGTGAACATTAGCGTCGGGTCGTTCTTAACAACCATCGGTGCTGATGGTACTATGGCGTGATGTTTGCTTGCAAAAAACGTCAGA